>PKTC01000004.1 GCA_002869305.1 Marinilabiliales bacterium | reverse complement strand
TGGATCATAAAAAACTACTATATACTGCGTTTGCTTTAAGTATTATTACCATCGTTTATAATATCATCGAGGGTATCATCTCAGTATATTTTGGAATAGATGACGAGGCTCTTTCACTTTTAGGATTTGGTAGTGATAGTTTTGTTGAAGTTATTTCAGGTGTTGGTATTGCTCATATGATTTTTAGAATGAAATATGCTGAAATAAACCAAAGAGACAAATTTGAGCGACAAGCTTTGAGAATTACCGGTGCAGGATTTTATATTTTAACACTGGGAATAATTGCCGGAGCAATAATTAGTTTAATTGAAAAGAACAAGCCTGAAACAACAATACCTGGATTAATCATTTCAGGTATATCCATTCTGACAATGTTCTTTTTAATGCGTTCTAAACTATCCGTGGGTGAAAAATTAAAATCCGATGCAATTATTGCTGATGCAAACTGTACAAAGTCCTGTTTGTATCTATCGATAGTACTATTAGCATCAAGTGGATTATATGAAATATTTAAAATAGGGTACATTGACATATTAGGATCTTTAGGTATAGCTTGGTTTACTTTTAAAGAAGGTAGAGAAGCCTTCGAAAAGGTACGAAAGAATAAACTAGCCTGTTGTTGCAATAATAATTGTAATAATTAGAAATATTGTAAACAATTTAGTAACTTAGTTGTTTATTAAAGACAGTCGGTTCCGAAAGCAAGGGTTAATAACAAGGTAATTTTTCTCATAATCATTTTCTTTAACGCTTTTGGGACCGATTTTTTTTAAAATTTAAGGAGGTTATTGTGTCATATTATATTAGCAAAATAATTTCTACAGATTTTGATTCTGCGATTCAAAAGGTAACCGAAAATCTCAAAGCAGAAGGCTTTGGTGTATTAACTGAAATTGATGTTAAAGAAACTTTAAAAAAGAAAATTGATGTTGATTTCCGAAAATACAAAATATTAGGGGCTTGCAATCCACCAAACGCATATAAGGCATTATCAAACGAACCATACATTGGGTTAATGCTACCATGCAATGTGGTTGTTCAAGAAACTGGTGATGGAAAAATAGATGTCTCAGCTGTTGATCCACAAGCCTCAATGCAAGCAGTTGATAATCCAGACTTGGCTAGTATTGCAGGAGATATAAAATCGAAACTTGAACGAGTAATAAATTCACTTTAAACATGAAAACATTGAGATTTAAATCCAGCCTTAAATGTAACGGCTGCGTAAATGCTATTAAACCAGGCATGCAATCTATTGACGGAATTAAATCCTGGAGAGTTATTCTTGATGTCCAGGATAAAGTTATTGAAGTAGATACTGAGGATGATGAAGAAAAAATAGCAAAAGCAGTTCAGGAAGCAGTTACAAGGGAAGGTTATAGTTTAGAAAAGTTATCTGACTAATATGTATGAGTCTTAAGAAGGAAACATATCAGGTTGAAGGGATGAGTTGTGCAGTATGTGCACAAAGTGTTGAATCCATGCTTTCGTCGCAAGTTGGAGTAAAATCAGCTCATGTAAATTTTGCTTCGGCAAGCGTATTAGTCGAATTTAATGAAGATAAAATAACACCTCAAGAATTTGAAAGGTTAATCGAAAGTATTGGTTACAAACTAGTAATTGATCAATCTGATGAAACTTTTGCAAAACTCGAGGCAAAAGAGTTTAAGATACTTCATAAAGCCAAACAAAAAGCTGTTTTCTCGATTTTATTTGCAACACCTGTATTTGTTATATCTATGTTTTTCCCGAACATACTGTACTCAAACTGGATCATGTTTCTTTTAGCTATTCCTATTTTAAGCTGGTTTGGTAGAGACTTCTTTGTAATAGCATTCAAGCAAGCCAAGAACAAATCCATGAACATGGATACACTTGTCGCATTAAGTACTGGAACCGCATTCTTGTTTAGCACGTTTAATACGATCTTTCCAGAATTTCTTATATCCAAAGGAATAAAGCCTCATGTATATTACGAGGCTGCTGTTATTATTATAGCTTTAATTCTTCTTGGAAGATATTTAGAAGAAAAAGCTAAATCAAAAACTTCTGATTCCATAAAAAAACTCTTGGGACTGAAAGTTAAAACTGCCAGAGTTATCAGGAATAACGAAGAACTCGAAATTGCAATCGAGGATGTTGTTAGTGGTGACATACTAATTATACGACCAGGAGAGAAAATTCCTGTAGATGGGAAAATTATTGAAGGATCATCATTTGTTGACGAAAGCATGATAACCGGAGAGGCTATTCCTGTTGAAAAAACAGAATATAATCACGTCATAGGAGCTACTTTAAATACCACAGGTAGTTTTAAAATGCTTGCTGAAAAAGTTGGTAAAGATACTATGCTTTCTCAAATTATTGAGATGGTTAAAAATGCACAAGGTAGCAAAGCTCCAGTTCAAAAGCTGGCAGATAAAATTGCTTCTATTTTTGTGCCATCAGTAATATTATTGGCATTAGTTAGCTCCTTGTTATGGTATTTTTTAGGGCCTGAGCCATCAATTACGTATGCTTTTGTAACATTAGTTACTGTTCTAATCATAGCTTGTCCTTGTGCTTTAGGATTGGCAACACCTACCGCTTTAATGGTTGGAATTGGGAAAGGAGCTGAAAATGGTATCTTAATAAAAAATGCTGAAGCCCTCGAAACAGCTAAAGAAGTTGACATTGTAGTTGTTGATAAAACAGGAACCATAACTGTCGGAAAGCCTGAAGTAAACGAAATAATTTGGTTAAAAAGTGATTTAAAACGCGACCAAGTTTTAGAAGATGTATTGGCCATTGAAAGAAAATCTGAACATCCATTAGCTACATCAATCGTTAATTACTTGAATCATCTGTCAAACAATAGTTTAAATGTTGTCAAATTTAATAGTCAAACTGGATTAGGAGTATCTGCAACTATTTATGATAATAGTTATTTGATAGGAAATTATCAATTAATGATAGAAAATCGGATCGACATAAGTGATGAGCACAATTATTTTAATCAATTCGGTGATTTATCACAAACATTGGTCTTTATTGCAAAAAACAAAATTCTTGTTGCTTTAATTGCAATTTCTGATCAAATAAAAGAAAGTTCGGTTAGAGCTATTAGAAATCTTCAAAGAATGAATCTTGAAGTACATATGTTAACCGGTGATAATATAAAAACTGCACAAGAAATTGCTTCGAAAACAGGGATTAACCAATTCAAAGCAGAAGTTCTTCCAAAAGACAAATTGGATTATATTACCAATTTACAATCTCAAGGATTTAAAGTTGCAATGGTTGGGGATGGAATAAACGATTCACCTGCTCTCTCAAAAGCTGACATTGGGATTGCCATTGGACAAGGAACAGATATTGCCATTGAAAGTGCTGATATAACCTTAGTAAAGGGTGATTTAGAAAAAATAGCAGCTTCCTTAAAATTATCAAAAGCCACTGTTAAAACTATCAAACAAAATCTTTTCTGGGCATTTATCTACAATGTCATAGCGATACCTATTGCTGCAGGAATACTTTATCCTGTTAATGGTTTTATGCTAAATCCAATGATTGCAGGTGGTGCTATGGCTTTTAGTTCTGTTTCTGTTGTTTTAAACAGTCTCCGCTTAAAACAAAAATCGATTTAATATTATTTAGTATAATCTAATTTCATGCATAATATCAATGGAATTTGTACTTAAAAATAAAAAGTCTTTTGCATTCATATTTTGGTTTTGGGTAGCTCTAATTTTGTATTTTACGTTAACGCCAGGCAGTCTTTATCAGAAATTTGCAATGAAGGATCAAAATTTAAGGATGGATTATATCCTTCACTTTCTAATTTATTTTGGATTATCAATACTTTATATGTTATGGAAAGCAGATAATTTTTTATTAGTTAAAAACAAATTCCTCGTTTATTTTTTAGTAAGTGCACTTATTTTATCCGGAATTAGCGAATATGCACAAACGTTTATTCCTGGAAGATCTTTCAACCCAATTGATTATTATTTAAATGCCTTGGGAATTATATTAGGAGTTGCTTGCCCAAAAGCATTTCTAATTAAATCTTTATAACAGTCTCTAAAACCTCATCCGAAGAAATAATAACATTTTCAAACCTTAATTTTAGTTCGTTTACTTCTTTAGTTTTAATATAAAAACGAATGGTGTTTCCTGCAAAAACTTTTTGTGTCCATCCATTACCATCTACCAATGAAATAAGAAAATTAAAATCCGAGTTATTATATAGTTGAACATAATAATCATATTTATTTATTTTTATTACTGATTTTATTGAAATACATTCTTTTACTAACTGCTCTACGATATCTTTTCTACCAATAATCTTATCCTGATTCCAGACTACTGACCTTTTATCTAATAATGCTTCCTTAATACCTTCAGCTGTTCTTTCTTTCGCAAATACAATGCTCATCGTTCGATGTGACATATCTGTTAAGCTTAAAAAATCGTTCATTGGAATATGTGAATCAGTATTGCCTACAACTGCTAGATCTTTTTCTAATGCCCAGTCCATTGCTTCAGGGTAAAAACTGCCCCAACTTGAGACTTCTATTCCATGCATCCATCCGTTATTATATATTTCGGTATGTTCATTATACCAAACCGCCCCATCAGGTGCTTGTTGTTTCCATCCTGGATGATTCCATAAAATAAAAGCGCCTTGTTTCTTTGCTTCTTGCAGTGCTAACTTATAATTCTTTTTATGTATCTTATCTGCATCATGTAGAAATAATAAATTAAAGTGCCCTGGAGGCATGCCCTTAGTTAACTCAATACCTCTTATTAAAATTATATCCTGTATTTGAGCCATTTCTTTAGCATCTTCAAATGGTTTATTCCTACTTGCATCTTCTCCATCCTTAAATCGCCAACCTTCAAGATGGTCAGATAAGGCTATAGCATCCAATCCTTCTATCCAGGCTTCGCGAACACGGGATTCTGGTGATACTTCACCATCAGAATAATATGTATGCAAATGAAAATCACATTTTAATGTAAGGTAACCGGGTATATCGGGTATTTTAATTTCGTTACGTTGAAAATTTTGTGCAGATAAAGAAAGTGCCAACCCAACTAAACCAATTGCAAACAGATATTTCATAATATTAAATAAATAAAATTTATACCAAGACTGTTATGCAATAGATAATCATTAGCCCCAATACCCTGCAATGGATGTATTACAACTTTTGCACTTTCCGCTTAATAAGTTGTTTTGAAGTATTTTATATCCTTTACGTTCTATTACTATTTTTTTGCATTTTGGGCAATAGGTATTTTGAGCCTTTGATCCAGGGACATTCCCAATATAAACATGGTTGAGACCTTCGTTTTTTGCAATATTATGAGCATTTTGAAGAGTACTTACGGGTGTTTCGGGTAAATGCGCTAGTTTATACAAAGGTGAAAAACGGCTAAAATGCAAAGGAGTGTCTTCAAATCCATTTTTATATAACCATTTACACATTTTTTTAATCATAGCCATATCATCTGTCCATTCTGGAACAACTAGGTTGGTAATCTCTAGCCACACACCTTCGTCCTTTAAAATTTGAAGTGTATTTAATATAGGTTCTAATTTACCGGCATTTAATCGGGCATAAATCTCATCTTCGAAACTTTTCAGATCGATATTAGCAGCGTCTATAAATTTTGCAACTTCGCGTAAAGGTTTTTCATTAATATAACCTGCCGAAACCATAACATTCTTCATTCCATGTTCGTGGGCAATTCTTGATGAATCGAGAAAATACTCATAAAAGGCAATAGGTTCAGAATAGGTATATGCTATCGACTGACATTTATAATATTCTGCCTGTTTATATACTTTAGGTGGCATCAAATCGTAATTCCGTGTTTCTTTTGGTCCAACCTGCGATATTTGCCAGTTTTGACAATTTAGACATGCCAGGTTACATCCAGCAACAGCAAGTGAAAATGCTTTGCTTTCTGGTAAAAAATGATACAATGGCTTTTTCTCAATAGGATCGACATGCAAAGAACATGGATTTCCGTAACCAATAGAATATATTTTTCCATGATTATTTACTCTTGATTTGCAATCGCCTGCCTCGCCTTCCTTAATTACACAGTCATTAGGACAAACCATACATTTTATTCCTTTTGGTGTTTCAATATAATATTTTGAAAGTTTACTCCATTTCCACAAATCATCGGAGCTATTACTAAACAAACTCGATATTGCATGCGCCTTATTCAAACCCAATGTGCAAGCACACGAGCCTAATAATCCTCGCTTTAAGAATTCACGTTTACTAATTCCTTTGCTCATTCGGTAAATACATTAAATATTATACAACTTAACAATATAAGATAATTAGAACTAAGTTTCAAGAGACTGCGAGAGATTATCTTATTCTACCGCATAATGCAAGTATTAAGTTAAATATGCCTGTTATTACAACAGACCATCCAAATCCAAATATAGGGATTAAGTAAATTGTCAAAATCAATGCGCCAGTTGCTGCCCCAAGCAAGTCTAGTCCATAAGCGTTTGATGCTACTGTTCCATAATCACTTCCATTGATCTTACTGGCAACTGAAAATAT
>PKTC01000002.1 GCA_002869305.1 Marinilabiliales bacterium | reverse complement strand
TATATTTTCATAAAAAAGCCTGACGTCTGTCAGGCTTTAAAATTTTTTCTTTGATTGGGTTAATTATTTTTCAGTTTACTCATATCTCAAAGAATCTACAGGATTAGCTTTTGATGATTTCAATATTTGAATTGAGATTGTTAAAAAAGCAATAACAACGGCTGCTAAACCCGATAAAATTACAATCCCCCAATCAAAATCTATTCGGTATGCAAAACCTAACAGCCACTTATTCATATAATAATATACAAATGGACAGGCAATGATGGTAGCAATAAAAATCCATTTTAAATAACTTTTGTTCAGAAGAATAAGAATTGAAATTGTAGTTGCTCCCAATGTTTTTCTGATTCCTATTTCTTTTGTGCGTTGCTGTGTATGAAATAATGATAATCCAAGAAGGCCCATGCAGGAAATAAGAATAGCAATAAAAGAAAATGATGAAACAACCTTTCCAAAGATTCTCTCAGAATTATATATTTTGTCAATTGCTTCATCTAAAAAGAAATATTCAAAAGGATAATCGGGATACGTGTCCACCCAAATTCTTTCCATATCCTTAATAAGGGAAGGAAAATTATTGGATTTAAACTTTACATGGAGGTATTGTAATTTAATATCGGAACTAAAAATAATTGCAAAACCTTCTACATTTTCATGCAAGGAGTAAAAATTAAAATTCCTAACTATTCCTTTATATTGACCAGCAGATTCGACTAAATCATCATAACTACATGCTGGAAATTCTTCTCGAATTTCATTTAACAATGCTTCATTTATGATAATATTATAATTCAGTTCACTTTCATCTTTAAAGGCTTTAGAAATAAATTCTAAACCTAATGTCTCGATATAATCATATTCAGCGAAGGTTGACGAAATTGAAAATTCTTTACCCTTATATGCAATAACATTATCTTGCAGTGCCCTTGCAAAATGATGATGAGCATATCCAGCATTAATAACCTGATCCAATTCTAAAAATCTTGCCTTAATTACATCTCGCTTATCAATAGAATTTCGCATCTGAATAACTAAAATGTTTTCCTTATCAAACCCAATATCATGATTCTGTAAAAAACCAACTTGTTTAGAAATCATTAAAGTAGAAGCAATTAAAGCAATTGCACTAGCAAACTGAAACACCACTAGAAAGTCTCTCAATTTCGCTTTCTTTTTTCGTTGATTATTTCTGTTTACCAAATTTAAAATTGATGATACTCTTGCAAAATATATTGCAATATAACCACCTGATAAAAATGTACTACCTAACAATAGAAATAGTGAAAATAAAATCACTTTAGCGCTTGTATAGTCAATTACAATCTCGTCCTGTATTAAGTTATTAAAAAATGGGCGGATTAATTCAACAAAGATAATTGCTAAAATGAATGCAAAAAAGTTTATTAAAAATGATTCAAAAAGAAATTGCTTTATCAACTGATATCTGCTTGCGCCAAGTATTTTCTTCAATCCAATTTCTTTAGTTCGAATGGATGAAGAAGCAGTGTACATATTAATAAAATTAATAACAGCAATTAGTAAAATTAAAAGACCAATAAATGAAAAAATACTAATGTATTTACGGTAACTGTTTGATTTTAATTCATACTGAAGATGAGAATCTAAATGTATACTTCTAATTGGTTGCAAACTTGAATTAAATGCTTCAATTGGTGGTCCGGGAGCATCCCCAATATAATTTTTCAATAAGGATGGGAATTTACTCTCTACCTCATTGCGCATTTCTTTTTCGAAAAGCTTATAATAAATATAAAAACCCATGGCCTTCCTAGTTTTTAAATGTTCGTAGGTACGAACTCCCCTTTCTCCCTGCAGCGAAACCAATATATTATAAGTAAAATGAATATTAGGTTTTGGATTCTCAATAATCCCAGAAATAGTATATGAAACACCGTCAATTTCTATATTCTCTCCGATTGGACTCTTCTTACCAAAATACTTAAAGGCAATATCATTTGAAAGCATAACTACATTAGGCTTCCGAAGCGAATTTGGATCACCATTTAAAACATTTAGTCCAAAAAAGCTTAAGAAGTTGGTGTCTGCTAATAAAACATTATTTTCATTTTGATATACATTATTAACTTTTACTCTAATCTTATCAATAAAGTTAAAACAAGTAGTAGCCTCTACTTCTGGTATATCATTTTTGCCAGCTTCATGCAAACACAATAAGGATGTTGCTCTTGTATATTTCTCATNCTCATTAAGGGTTGTTTTGATTCTAAAAATACGGTCAGAATCAGGAATGTCAGAATCATAACTTAACTCGTTATTAATAAACAAGAATAAAAGCAAACATGTGCTTATGCCAACAGATAGTCCTAATATATTTATTATTGAGAATACCTTATTTCTTAGAATATAACGAAAACTTAATTTTAATTGAGAAAGTAAAAGCATAAATAACTTTTTAAATGAATAAATCCGCAAGTAAGTTTTCAAGTCTTATGCCAAAACAATAAACTTCTATCAAACAACGACTTAATAAAACAATAAATAAGCTTGTGTTGCTTTTTCCGACAATTACTGTTTAAATATACAACACAAATTTTTGACCATTCATTGTAAAACAAAAAATTCTGCATTAGTGTCGAATTTCAATTATACTGTTAGAAAGAATTAATTACTCTTAAGGATATTTTCTTCGAATCCTATTTCAAAACGAAGCTTGTGTTTCGCTTCCTCATAAGCAAATCTTAAATGAAGATATGAAAGTAGAAAGTATTATTGAAGTTAAAAAAAGGAAGTATTGAGATTTAAAATATTGACGTTTTAAAAAAATTTAGCTTAAATGCTTAATATTCAGTTTATAATTTAATATATTCGATTCAAATCAATCATCTGATTGACGAATATCATTTGATGACAAAAGTCATTTATAGACTAATTTATATATGTTTATAAAAAAATAAAATTATATTTGCAAACACCAAGTCACATGGGAATTACACTTTTAAATAAATGGCAAAATTTCAATTAGTTACAGTAGAATTCTATTTTTTTAATTTGCAGTGTTATTTTTTTCACAGCTTGGGTAAATATAGTCGATCATAAAAATTATAGATAAAAAAGAATTTAAGGAAGAGTTGTTATATATTTTTTAAATTTGTTATTACTCAATTAAATCATAAGAATAACTAAGCATGTCGAAAGTTATAAAAATCAAAAAAGGCTTAAACATTAGTATGCTTGGAACTGCCGAGAAAATTATTAAAAAGGCAGATCAGGCTGAATTGTACGCAGTTAAGCCAACCGACTTCAAAGGAATCCGTCCTAAATTAGTTGTTAAAGTTGGTGATAAAGTGAAAGCTGGTTCACCATTATTCTTTGACAAATTTCAACCCAGTGTTCAATTTACATCACCAGTAAGCGGTGAAGTTGTTGAAATTAATCGGGGTGAGCGACGAGTAATTCTAGAGGTTGTGGTTAAAGCAGACGCAACAATCGAATATGAAGAATTTAAGGTTAGTGATCCTAAAGATCTTACCAAAGAGGAGATTGTAGCAGTGATGCAACAATCTGGATTATGGCCTGCAATCAGGCAGCGTCCTTATTCAACTATTGCTAATGCGGAAGACAATCCAAAAGCAATTTTTATATCTGCTTTTGATAGTGCCCCGCTGGCACCTGATATGGACTATATTGTAAAAGATTGTTCAGAATGTTTCCAAAAGGGAATTGATGTTTTATCTAAATTAACTGAAGGAACTATTCATCTGAACCTTAATTCAGATTATCCTCCTGCTGAAACCTTTACCAAGGCAAAAGGTGTTCAGTTAAACTATTTTACAGGACCACACCCTGCAGGAAATGTTGGTGTTCAAATTAACAAAATCGACCCAATTAATAAAGGTGATATAGTTTGGTATACTTATCCACAAGAAATAATTACCATTGGTAGATTATTCTTAGAAGGAAAGTATGATGCTACAAAAATAGTAGCCTTAACTGGTTCTGAAGTAAAGCATCCAAAGTATTTCAAGATCATTGGAGGTGCTTCTATAAAGAATTTGGTTCAAGATAATGTAAATGAAGGAGAACAAAGATATATTAGTGGAAATGTTTTAACAGGATCTAAAATTTCTGATCATGGTTATGTGGGTTTTTACGATAATCAAGTTACAGTTATTCCTGAAGGGAAATTTTTTGAGTTCTTTGGATGGGCCAATCTTGGATTCACAAAACATACTGCATCTCGTGCACTTTTCTCATGGATGTTACCTGGTAAAAAATTTAAGTTAAATACTAACATTCATGGAGGTAAAAGAGCATATGTTATGACTGGAGAATATGATAAGGTATTCCCTATGGACATATTCCCAGTACAACTAATCAAGGCAATTCTGGTTGAAGATATTGATAAAATGGAACAATTAGGCATATACGAAGTGGATGAAGAAGACTTTGCTTTATGCGAATATGTATGTACTTCAAAAATAGAAGTTCAATCCATTATACGATCTGGTCTTGATTTGATGAGAAAAGAAATGAGCTAAAAATCATAGTAACAAAATATACATTGATTAATGAAATCATTAAGAAAATATTTAAATAAGATAAAACCTCACTTCGAAAAGGGTGGGAAGTTTGAGAAACTTGAATCTACGTTCGAAGCATTTGAAAGTTTCATGTTTGTTCCTGATACGGTAACCAAAAAAGGAACACATATACGGGATGCGAATGATATGAAAAGAACCATGGCAATTGTTGTTTTAGCTGTGGTTCCAACAGTACTTTTCGGTATGTGGAATGTAGGATTCCACCACTTTATTGCAACAGGACAAGAAGGAACTATATTACAGCAATTCTGGTTAGGTTTCTTAAGAGTATTTCCAATCATCGTAGTTTCATACGTTGTTGGATTAGGAATTGAATTTGCTTTTGCTGAGTACCGTGGGCATGAGGTTAACGAAGGTTTCCTAGTATCTGGAATATTAATACCTTTAGTGTTACCTGTTGACACACCTCTTTGGATGGTAGCAGTAGCAACAGCTTTCGCAGTTGTAATTGGCAAGGAAGTTTTCGGTGGTACCGGGATGAATATTCTGAATCCTGCGTTAACTGCCAGAGCATTCTTATTTTTTGCATACCCATCATACATGTCTGGAAATGCCGTTTGGACACACGGCATGATTAACGGGGAAGGAATTATTGATACTTATAGTGGAGCAACTCCATTAGCGGAGGCTGCTGCTGGTAATATTGATAAACTTCCGGAAATCTCTGACATGTTCTTTGGAACGATTCTGGGATCAATTGGCGAAACCTCTACTTTGGCTATCTTAATTGGAGCAGCAATTTTATTAATCACAGGAATTGGAAGTGCTCGAATCATGATATCAACTTTTGTTGGAGGTTTAGCAATGGGATTATTATTAAACGCTTTTGCAGTTAACCCATTTATGGAAATTCCAGCTTGGCAGCATTTGTTGCTTGGAGGTTTTGCATTTGGAGCAGTTTTTATGGCAACAGACCCTGTATCGGCTGCCCAAACACGTAAAGGAAAAATCATTTACGGTTTTTTAATTGGGTTTCTGGCAATATTAATACGTGTTATAAATCCAGCATATCCTGAAGGTGTTATGTTAGCAATATTATTAATGAATGTTTTTGCTCCTTTAATTGACCATTATGTAATTGAAGGTAATATTAAAAAACGTTTGAAACGAGCTAAAGTTAAAGCATAAAATATAAATAAGTTATGAGATCATATAGTAACACATATATTTTTATTTTTTCATCAATAATGGTTATTGCCGTGGCTGCTATACTTTCTGTTGCTGCTATGACTCTTCAGCCATTCCAGAAGAAAAATGTTGAAATCAATAAAAAGCAAAACATTCTTACATCAATAAACATTGAAAGTACTGCAACAAATGCCGAAGAACTTTACGAAAAGTATATAAAAGAAGGTTATGCAGTAAATTCAAAAGGTGAATTAAAAGAAGGTGTTGACGCTTTTAGTATTGATATGAAAAAAGAATTGGCGAAACCTTTGGAAGAAAGAAGCCTACCTATTTTTGTAAGTTCCTTAGATGAAAGCACGCAGTATATTATTCCTGTTTATGGTAAAGGTCTCTGGGGTCCGATTTGGGGATACGTATCTTTAGAGAGCGACCTGTCTACAATCTATGGAGCCAATTTCGCTCATAAAGGTGAAACACCTGGTTTGGGAGCCGAGATAGATACTAAGAGTTTTCAGATAAAATTCTTTGGAAAACAAATTTTTAATGAAAATGGAAAATTTGTTTCTGTAAGTGTTTTAAAAGGCGGAACCGCAGATCCTAATTCAAAATATGAAGTTGATGGAATTTCCGGTGGTACAATTACTGGAAATGGAGTTGATGCTATGCTTAAAGACTGTTTAAGCAGCTACGAATCTTATTTTAAAAACATAAAAAAATAATATAATGAGTGCAGAAAAAGAACCTCTTTTTTCAAGCAAGAACATAAAACTACTTACAGAACCTATGAACGACAGTAATCCTATTACCGTTCAGGTTTTGGGTATTTGTTCTGCATTAGCTGTTACCGTTAAAATTAAGCCTGCATTTGTGTTAGCAATTGCAGTAGTAATTGTAATGGCAGTTTCAAACGTTGTGATTTCTTTATTACGTAAAACTGTTCCACCAAGAATTAGAATCATTGTACAATTAGTTGTTATTGCTGCCATGGTTATTTTGGTTGATCAAGTACTTAAAGCATTCCTATTCGATGTGAGTAAGCAATTATCTGTATTTGTGGGATTAATTATTACAAACTGTATTATCATGGGTCGATTAGAAGCTTTTGCATTAAGCAATAAACCATGGCCTGCTTTCCTTGATGGCATTGGAAATGCATCTGGTTATGGAGTTATTTTAATTATTGTTGCTTTCTTTAGGGAACTTCTAGGATCAGGAACTGTTTGGGGGTTCCAGGTAATTCCTGAAAGTGTTTACAATTTTGGCTACGAAAACAATGGTTTGATGATTCTGCCTCCAATGGCATTAATTGTTGTTGGAGCAATAATATGGATTCAACGTGCTAAGAATAAAAAACTTGTTGAATCAAATTAATTTGAAATCGCAAAAAATTAAATGATGGAAAACTTAGTTAATATATTTGTCAAGTCTGTTTTTATTGATAATATGATATTTGCCTATTTCTTAGGAATGTGTTCTTATTTGGCTGTATCAAAAACTGTAAAAACATCAACAGGTTTAGGAATCGCAGTAATATTTGTGCTTGGATTTACGGTACCTATCGACTATTTAATTCATAATTTTTTATTAAGGGAAGGTGCGCTAGTATGGTTAAGTCCTAAGTTTGCAGATGTTGACTTAAGCTTCTTAAGCTTTATCATATTTATTGCTGTGATTGCATCCATGGTGCAATTGGTTGAGATGATTATAGAAAAATTCTCTCCAACCTTATATAATTCACTTGGTATTTTTCTTCCTCTTATTGCTGTTAACTGTGCAATTTTGGGAGGATCATTATTCATGCAGGAAAGAGATTATAACAATATTGCAGAAGCAACCGCTTTTGGACTTGGTTCAGGTCTCGGATGGTTTCTTGCTATTGTAGGAATTGCTGCAATCAGAGAAAAGATCAGATATTCAAATATTCCGGACCCGCTAAAAGGATTAGGTATCACATTTATCATTACAGGATTAATGGGAATTGCTTTTATGGGATTCATGGGTATTAAATTATAAACGTATAAAAGAACTTAAGAATGATATTATTAACATCAAATTTTACGGTTATTCTGTTGAGTATAGCAATATTCTTGACTCTTATTCTTGCATTGGTTATGGTTCTTTTATATGCAAGGAAGAAACTTACTCCACAAGGAGATGTTAAATTAACCATCAACGATGAAAAAGAACTGGTAGTGAGTCCGGGAAGTACAATCATAACAACTCTATCAAACAATGAGATATATTTGCCTTCAGCCTGTGGTGGAGGTGGAACTTGCGCCATGTGTAAATGCCAGGTTTTCGAAGGTGGAGGAACTATACTTCCGACTGAGACTGGTTTCTTTACACGAAAAGAAGCCCAAAACTTCTGGCGATTAGGCTGCCAGGTAAAGGTTCGTAATGACATGAACCTGGGTATCCCCGAAGAAATAATGGGTATCAAAAAATGGGAATGCGAAGTTATTTCTAATAAGAATGTTGCTACATTCATTAAAGAATTTGTTGTTAAGTTACCTGAAGGTGAAGAACTTAATTTCCAATCTGGAGGATACATACAAATTGATGTTCCAAAAATTGAAGTTGATTTTAAAAACCTTGAGGTAGAAGAACAATTCAGAGACGAATGGGATCAGTATAATATGTGGGATCTTAAGATGAAAAATCCAGAACCTACTTATCGTGCTTACTCAATGGCTAATTATCCTAAAGAAGGTAATATTGTAAAGTTAAATATACGTATTGCAACTCCTCCTTGGGATAGATCGAAAGGTGCGTTCCAAAAGGTTAATCCTGGAATTTGTTCTTCTTATATTTTCTCATTAAAACCAGGTGATAAAGTAACCGTTTCAGGACCTTATGGTGAATTCTTCATCAAAGATACCGATCGTGAAATGATGTATATTGGTGGTGGTGCAGGAATGGCTCCATTGCGTTCTCACATATTCCACTTATTCCACACCTTAAAAACAGGTAGAAAAGTAACCTATTGGTATGGTGCTCGTTCAAAAAGAGAAGTTTTTTACGAAGATGAGTTCAGAGCTATTGAAAAAGAATTTCCAAATTTCAAATTTTACTTAGCATTATCTGAACCT
>PKTC01000381.1 GCA_002869305.1 Marinilabiliales bacterium | reverse complement strand
TGAAATGTATGATTTTGTAGAAAAAGATGGAAAGCTTTACCTCCAAGGCAGTGATAAAGATTTTAACGATTTTTCTATTTGTTTAGATAATTTATAGCAAGAAAAGCTAAAAGAGTATAATCTCTTAGCTCTTCTTTTTTCTTATTATTCATATCTAATTGCATCAACCGGATTCATTCTTGCGGCCTTAATAGCCTGAATGGATATTGTAGCAATTGCTATTAATAAACTTATAGCACTAGCGATAATAAAATAGACCCAATTAATGTCGACACGGTAAGGATAGTTTTGTAGCCAATCTTTCATTATAAAATAAGCCAACGGCCAGGCAATGATATTCGTTAGTAGAACCCATTTAACAATATCTCTGTTCAACTTTCGAACTATACTATTTACCGATGCACCAAAAGTCTTACGTATTCCTATTTCTTTAAATCGTTTTGATACTGTATAAGAGGTTAATGCAAATAATCCTAAAATTGACAGTATTATTGCTAGTGCAGAACCCCAGAAGATCATAGTAAACAATCTCTCTTCTGATTTATATTGATTTTTAAGTATGTCATCAAGAAAGAAATAATTCCAATAGTAATCTGGATCGTAATTCATAATAATTTTTTTGATGTACATCATGGTTCCCAACTTATCTTCAGGAGCTATTCTTATTTCCATATTATAAAACCAATCAGCATAATTTGATAAGTACAAGCCCTCTATTTCTCTTGTAGTTGAGAGATAATGATAATCTTTAAAAACTCCAATAATTACAGATTCTCTGTTAGTCATAACTTCTAACCCAATTGGGTCTTCTACGTTTAGCATTTTAGCAGCCGTTTCATTCAATAAAATAGACCTTGTATCATCAAAATTAGGATTAAATGATCTTCCTTTAATAATTTCAATACCCATGGTTTCTACATAATAATCTTGTACCCTATTCTCTGAAATTTGCTGTGCGGTTTTTGGATCTTCAGTTAGTTTTCTAATCGATTGTCCGCTTCCATGTCTTCCGGGGTACGTTTGAGAGGCCCCTACATTTTTAATATTATGGTAAGAAATCAATTCTTGCCTAATATTGGAATAATTTTTTTGTATTGTTTCTGTGCATTTAGGAAGCACAATTAAATCTTTATGATCAAAACCTAAGTCTTTGTTTTTTAAATAATTTATTTGTGAGTTAAAGATAAAAATAGTGATAATTAATAGTGTAGATAAAGAGAATTGAACTATAACCAAAACAACCTTTAAAAAATTTGAATTTCCATGTGTCTCAAAAACACCCTTTATAACTTTTAAAGGATTAAAACCTGCCATTATGAATGAAGGATAAATACCAGATATCACTCCTACTATTAAAGCAACAACAAAATACATTATTACTATTGGAATACTACTTTGTCTGAAAAGTGACAGATTCATTAATAGTCGCCCATTAACCAAATAGGTAAAAAATTCAGTTACCACAAATGATAAGAAAAGTGCTAAAATAGAAAGTAAAATTGATTCACTTAAAAATTGAATCTGTATATTTTTTTTCTTTGCACCAACAACTTTTCTAATACCCACTTCTTTATTTCTATACTCTGATCTTGACGTGAGCAGATTTATATAATTGATAACTGCAATTGACAATATGATACTCGCCAAAAAACTAAATATATATATGGTTCTTAGCGATCCAATAGGCCCTATTTCACTTCCTAAATCACTTCTTAAATATATGTCTTTGAAAGGTTGAACAGGTGCACTGGCTTTATTAATCATTCCATTTAATTTAGATAAGATTACTTGGTTAGAAACTGCTTTTACCTTCGAAATCTCAATGTTTGTCAACACCCTACTTGCCCTAAAAAAAGTATGACAATCAAACATTAACCAATCGAGCAGTTCTTCTGTGTAGTTAAAATTTACTACCATATCAAAATCAATAATAGAATTTTTTGGATCAGCCATAATCCATGCTACTTCCAATTTCTTGCCTTCAAATTCGATCATTTGATGTAATGGGTTCTGACCTTTAAAAATTTTATTAGCTAATGATTTAGTAATTGCTATTTGATGCGGCGATTTTAGAAAATTTGATTTATCACCTTTAATTACCTTGAAAGAAAATACATCAATCATTGATGAATCTGAGATGATCACATTAGTATTAGGAAAGAAATCATCATTGAATTTAATTAATGAATTACTGTACCAAGTAACAAACCTGGCTGCTGCTTCAACTTCAGGAATTTGTTCGGTAATAGCTGGAGCAACATCATACAAGGTGAATGGGAAAGAATCTCGACGTGTTTCTCTTTCTATTCCTGCTCCAATTCTATATATTTTATCGTAATTATTAAACTGTTTATTATAACTTAACTCGTTATTTATGTATAGAAAAGCAACGATGCTGCATGCCAATCCAATGGCTAAACCCAAAATATTAATGGCTGAATAAAATGGATTTTTAGATGTATTTCTGAAAAAGACTTTTAAATAATTTCTAAACATAACTCATAAAATTAATGGTTTTAACCTTACTATCCAATCTACGTACCATAGTGATTATGTTGTTGAATATTTGAAACTTACAAAAAGAGCATGTAACATCTAGCTATAAAAGTGTTAAGAATCTTAACACATATTGTTCAGTTGCCAAACAAATCTGTTATCTTTGAATAAAAAAAGTGGCATTAACCCAGGCAAATATTTTAATTATTGATGATAATAAACAAATACTTGAATCAGTAGATCTTTTTCTTAGCAGACATTTTTCGTATATTGAAACATGCTCTTCAACTAATAATCTCAATTTCTTATTATCAAATAATAACTACGATATTATTTTACTTGATATGAACCTTACACCTGGGAAACATTCTGGCAATGAAGGTTTATATTGGTTAAAAGAGATTTTAAAACAAGATTCTGAAGCTATTATTATTCTTATTACTGCTTTTGGGAAAGTTGAACTTGCCGTTGAAGGTATTAAACTTGGTGCTTTTGATTTTATATTAAAACCCTGGGATAATCAAAAATTATTAACCACAATTAAGGCTGGAGTAAAACTGCGTAAGTCGCAAAGGGAGGTATCTAATTTAAAAAACCAAAATACTGTCTTAAATGAATTAATTGAACAAAATAATCAAGTTATACAAGGAGTTTCAAAAGAAATTAAAGAAGTAGATCAACTTATTAAAAAAGTTGCTGTAACGGACGCGAATGTTTTGGTCCTTGGAGAAAACGGTACCGGTAAAGAAGTTGTAGCAAGGCAAATTCATAAAAACTCAAATCGAAGTAAGCAAATCTTTATGTCCGTTGATCTTTCAGCACTTCCAGAAAGTTTATTTGAAAGTGAGCTATTTGGACACATTTCAGGAGCATTTACAGACGCTAAATCAGATAAAATAGGTAAAATTGAAGCTGCTCAAAAGGGCACTTTGTTTTTAGATGAAATTGGTAATTTGCCCATGCAACTTCAATCTAAACTCTTAACGGTTTTACAAACCAAAACAATATATAGATTAGGATCAACCAAACCTATCCAAGTAAACTTCAGGCTGATTTGTGCAACCAATAAACCCATAAAAGAACTTATAAAAAAGGAACTATTTAGAGAAGATCTGTTATTTAGAATAAATACTGTTGAAATAAATTTACCTGCGCTAAGAGAGAGAAAAAATGATATTCCTACATTCACAAAACATTTTTTACAATCATTTGCTAGAAAATATGGTAAAAAAGATTTAAAAATAGATGAAAAAGCGCAAAAGAAACTAAATGACTACAGTTGGCCCGGTAATATTCGTGAGTTAAAACACTCCATTGAAAGAGCTGTAATATTATCTTCTAAAAGTATCATTGCAACGTCCGATTTCACATTTACCAAGCTAAAAGAACAGAATGTCAATAATGAAGAATTGAATTTAGTAGAACTTGAAAAGATGGCCATTCGAAAAGCCATAGTAGAAGCAAAAGGTAACATGTCTAAGGCTGCTGAGTTCTTAGGCGTTTCCAGAACCACACTGTACTTTAAGATTTCCAAATATGAGATTCAATAAATTCATATTACAAATTATTATTCGTTCCATATTAATCGCTACAACAGCACTTATAATGATGTTCTTTGCGACTAATATGGAATGGATCTTTACATTTATTTTTATTGTGCTCCTGTTTATCTTTCAAATATTCTTACTTATTAAATATATAACTAAAATAAATCGCGATGTTGCAAATTTTCTTATTCACTTGCGAGAACAAAACACAAGTCTTAATATCTCGGAAAAGTTTATAGATCCTGTTTTTGGAAATTTATCAAAAGAAATGCACCTGATAAATGAAGAATTCAAAAAGATTGAAAACGAAAAAATTAGAAAACAGAATTTTATTAATGTTCTTCTTGACAGGGTTGGAACGGGTATCCTTGTAATTAATTCAAATAATGAAATTAAACTGGTTAATAAATCGTTGCGAAAGATTATTGGTATTGAGGATGATTCAAAAAAAGAATTTAAAATAAAGGCCGAAATATTAATTCAAGAATGTGAAAATTTACAAATTGGCGAACAACGTATTTTTAATATTTATGTAAATAACTTAACGCGACGTATTCTAGCAACTTTCACCTAGATAAAAGAAGATTCTGAATTATTAAAGATTTATACATTTCATGATATCGATCGTGAAATGACCGATTACGAGCTGCAATCGTGGAATGGAATTCTTAAAGTTTTATCGCACGAAATATTAAACACCTTAACACCCATGTCTACCAGTTTAGATGCTTTAAAAGATTGTCTATTAGATCAAAATAAAGCTAAAAGTTTATCTAAACTAAATGAAGAAGATATAATTGATTCTTTTAGAGCAATCAATCTTCTAGAAAACAGAATTAGTAGCTTACAAGAATTCATAGTAAGATTCAGAGAATTTCTTGATATTCCAGTTCCAGAGTTAATTCCTCTTAATTTGTTCGATGTATTTAATGAGTTTAAAAATTCATATAAAGATAGAATTGATATAGACTTATCTGAAATGGATAATCAATTAATGGTATTGGCTGATAAATCATTAATTGAAATGGTTTTAATTAACCTAATAAAGAATAGTTTGGAAGCCAATGCTAAGCAATTAAAAACTAGTTCAAAAAAGTTACCTAATGAAGCTGTTCTTGTATTAAAAGATAATGGAAATGGTATGAGTGCATCTGTAGTAAAAAAAGCCTTTCTGCCCTTTTATACAACAAAAGAAAGTGGCAGCGGTATTGGTTTAAGTTTTTCGAGACAAATCATTCACGCACATAAGGGAATCATAGAATTAACTTCTGATAAAGAAGGAACCGAAATTAGAATTATTTTAAAAACCGAAATAAATTAAAGCGATATCTTTGCTTTGTAACTATTGATAATATGAGCGCAAAAGTTTATTTAATACCAACAACTTTAGGTGATAGCCCTGTTGAAAATGTAATACCAAAGTATGTTGTTGATATAATCAACTCAACCAATCATTATATTGTTGAAAATATAAAAACAGCACGTCGATATTTAATAAAAGCAGGTATAAAAACTAAAATTGATGATTTAACTTTTTACGAATTAAATAAACATTCATTACCTGAAACTTACAACTCCTATTTGAACCCAATTAAAGAAAACCACAATATCGGTATTATTTCAGAGGCTGGAACTCCCGGAGTTGCAGACCCGGGAGCAGACATTGTAGCATTAGCTCATCAAAAAAATATTCCTGTTGTTCCACTGGTTGGACCTTCTTCTATCCTATTATCGGTTATGGCATCCGGGTTAAACGGTCAGAGTTTTGCTTTTGTCGGTTATCTGCCTATTCAAAAACACGAAAGAATTAAGCGTATCAAAGAATTGGAGTGGAAATCACAAACAGAAAATCAAACTCAATTATTTATTGAAACACCGTATCGTAATAACCATTTGCTTGACGACATTATAACAACATGCAGTGCTGAAACAAGACTTTGTATTGCCACGGACATTACTCTTGAAGAAGAATTTATAAAAACTAAATCAGTTAAGGAATGGAAAAAAGGAGTTCCTAACTTAAACAAAAGACCTACTATATTTCTGATTCACAGATATTAACCTGCATCAACACAAGTGAGAAGTATTGACAAGAAGTTAAGTTATAACTTAGATTTAAATGAATAACGATTATAACTAGCTTGTTAAATCGCTGGAAATGATAACAGCAAAATTACATTTCTAAAAAACAATTTACTAGTTTAAAAGATATCCACTCCTTCAATAAAGTGAAATTTGATCCTGGTTAATTCGTCCTTATAAATCTCTCCTAAATCTTCCATCTCAAGATCGTCAAATTCATAAAACCAATTAACATTAATATCAATTATCGAAGAATTTTCATCCAGTGCAATTAAAAGATTCAAAAGCTTTTTTGTTGATGAAGTATTCAAATATTCAAGCTTTAAATCTACTTTTACAATTTTCACGTCCAGCTTTTTAACCCATTCAATTAGTGGGTCATAAAATTTATGCACGTCCTCGGGTAAAGATCTTCCTGAAATTTTTAATTCTCCTTTTTGTAAAAATGTTATTTCCGGTGT
>PKTC01000406.1 GCA_002869305.1 Marinilabiliales bacterium | reverse complement strand
TAATTCTTTACGATAAGGATGCATTATCATTCGCGGATGTAGATCAATAACCCAGAAATAATCTTTATTTTCTTCTCCATAACGCATCTTTTCAATTTTGCTAATAGCAAGCCTCTGGGCTTCTTCCATAGATATTAAGTTGTCTTTGTAATCTTGATCAAAATCTTCAACTAGACTCCAAGCAGTGTTAACAAGTTCGCTTATCATCTCGCGTTTTTTATCCATTATATTTTTTTCGAATACTTGAAGTATGAATAAATAAATGGATATGATAAATAAAGTAATTGCTAAAATAGATGGAAGTACTATTCCACTTAAGAACCTACGAATATCTTTGGGTGTTAAGTGCATTATTGTATTATTTTTCCTCTTTGCGTTTAGGAGGGAATAATTTCTGAATTAAATTCCTTTTTTTCAAGGGTTTTCCAAGTAAAATATTCAAATTGTTTTCTGCATTTAGATTTTGATCCCAAAGTTCTATTGCTTTTTGGTAACTATTAATCGCATTTTCGTAATCTTCAAAATGCCGATGAATAATCCCTAAATTGGTATAGGCTACTGATAATCTCCTTTTAGTTTCGTATTGGGCTGTCTCAATTTCCTTTATTCGGCTTTTAAGAAAATTACTTTTCTCCTTTTTTGAATACTTTTCAAGCCCTATAAAAAAATTACCAGAAATAAATTTTTCAATTTGTGCTGAAGTTGTTAATTGATCAAATTGACTAAGCCATGATTTATATATAGAAATACTTTTATAAACATTTTGTTGCGCCAAATATAAAAGAGAATCTTTTGATAAGAGCATATATTTTTCTGGCCTGTTATCGTACAAAGCCATAGTTAAATATGCTGCTGCTCTATTATTATATAAAACTCCTACTTCAAATGATTTCTGATAATGATCAATTTTTCGATAATTATACTCAACAGAATCAAGCAAAGAAAAAATTGCTACAAAGTTATTTTGAACTGTTAAATCATTGTAATTTTCGTATAACTCACGAGCATATTTAATTCTTGGATCTTTGGATGAATTAACATGATGATAGTAGAAATAAGAAAAAAGTAATACAATTAAAGAAAGAGCAATCATCACAAGGATGAGTGCTCTTTTATTTTTATTAAGTAATGTACTCATTATGAGTGAACATTTAATACTAAGAATTTACGTATTTCAAGCGGTGTGGTCGGTGTAAGCTTAGAAACAATAATATTAACAATTATTGCAAGCGGAGCACCAATCCATGCAAAATACCAAGCTCCTAACCATTTAGTAATAAAGGTTGCATATGGTAGTTCAACTCCTTTTGCGCTAGCTACGAAATAAGTTATTGCTATTAAAGAAACTAATCCACCTGCTATTAGTCCTGCAATAGCACCTTGTTTGTTTGAATCACTCCACCATATTCCAAGTAAGAAAATGGGAAATATGGTACAACCTGCTAAAGAGAAGGCAACTGCCACTAATTGTGCAATTAAACCAAGTTTTAAAAGAGCAATTGCTGTTACAATAATCGCCATGATTATTGTTGCTATTCTTGCCATAAGTAATTGCCTTTTTGGAGAAGAATTTGGACTGATTATTTTTACATATAAATCGTGAGCAAATGCTGATGAACCAGCCACCAATAATCCAGAAACTGTTGAGAATGCTGCAGATACTCCTCCAGCAGCTAATAATCCTACTATTAATGGATTAATATTACCTAATTGCGCTGTATATACAACAATAGCATCTTTAGCCAATTTGCCTACTTCAGGATTAGCTGATAGAATCTTTCCAAAAGCGGAATATGCAGGAGCACTCCAATATAGAATGCAAATAAAGAATAATCCCCATACTACTGACCAACGTGCATCACGTGCTTTAGGAACCACATAGAATCTTTGTATAACGTGAGGTAAACCAGCAGTACCAACCATTAATGAAAAAGCAATTGCCATCCATTGAAAGAAACTTTGACCTGTTGCAGTATCCCATGGCATTGCAAATTCAGGAGAAGGAACGATTGCATATTCATGACCCAATGCATTAAACATTTGAGTTGCTTCGGATAAATTAACACCTGAAACAATATCTGTAACTACTGAACCATAACCGATTTGTGGCAGTACCCAGAAATAATCAAATTTAGCAGTTAAAATAAATAATGGAATTATAAAAGATATAATGATAATTACATATTGTATTTGCATATTTTTAGTAACACCAAGCATGCCGGAAATTAATGTATATAATAATACAACACCACCTCCTAAGATAACTGCAAAAGTATAGTCTATTCCAAGTATCCATTTAAACATTAAACCAATACCTCCAAATTGTCCTACGCAATAGGAAATAGAAATTAATATTGCAATAATAGCTCCAACTGCTCTAAGAGTTTGCGAATAATAACGATCACCAATAAAGTCGGCAGCGGTATATTTTCCATATTTTCGTATTTGACCTGCCATAAGAATTAGCAAGAGCACATATCCTCCAGTCCATCCTACAACATAGGCTAAGCCATGGTATCCAGAACCATACATGATAGCAGCCATACCAAGAAAAGAGGCTGCGCTCATCCAGTTTGAGGCTATTGCCATCCCTGAACCAACTCTTGAAATTCCTCTTCCTGCTGCATAAAAGTCAGCAGTGTCTTTTGCTCTAAAGAAAATTCCTACTAGAACAAAAACACATAAGATCGTAATTAATATAATTGCAGGTCCAACTTTAAAACCTCCTTCTAATTGTGTAGATGCGCCTGCTGCAAATAACAAAGAGGGAGAAAGTAATAATATTAATGGTAGTAATAATTTTTTCATCTTTCTAATTTTTTGAATTTTACTTTTTACTCTTCAATGTCTAATTTTAAATTCATAGCATCAACTCGCACACAATATATCCAACATAAGAATACGAATAGTATTAATAAAAATACAGCTGAATAAAAATAATGGAATGGGAACCCTAGAAATTTAAAATCAGTTAAGAAAGACTGATTATGAATTAGATATTTTGTCATTATTGCAGGAAAAGCATCTTTGTTTTCAGCATTAAACTCTTTTAAATCCGAAGATACAAGACTTATTGAAACGATATTTTTTCGAGGATCATTATTTTCTAATCCTAAAATAGGGCTCACTAATTGAGAAATTTTATTTTTAGCACCTATGTAATCAGGATCAGAAATAGAAGTAATCTCACTTTTAAGTTTCTCGAATTCTACAACTTGTTCAAAAATCAATTCTTTTTGAGCCGAATCGGCTAGCTGAAATGTTGTCCAGCTAAGTGCATTGCTAAGTACTGCTTTTTCTTCAGAGCTGACAAATACTTTACCTAGTACTGATAATGAAGAATGAGCAAAGGATTGCAATTCTGCTGTAGAAGCATTATCCATCATAACATTCCCCCATACTTCTTTATAATTTAAATAAGCTGCCTCGGGGGTAGGTTTTTCAATAGCTTTTAATAGAAAATGAAAGCCAAAAACCGCTACAGCCCAAATTAAGATCAGTTTAATTGCCAAATTTCTGTTCCATTTAGCCTGAACAGTAGTTGGTCTAAAAAAACTAATGTGATAATCATTCTGATTAGATTCCATGTTAAATTAGTTTAATTGTTTTTATTTAGGATGGCCTAAGATAAATTTTTATTGTAGATAATCAACGAGTTAAGGACTGTTTTTTAGCACATTATTTAGTGTTATTTCCATAAAACGTTCAAAAATAATACTTTGCATTTTTAAAAACGAAACATACAGATATATAGATACTTATGGAGCTTCTACAATAAAATAGGATCGTTTAATATTTCTTTAGAGCCTATATAAAAATAAAGTGCACTAAATGTCATTAATACATGACTAATATCGTAGTGATTAAACCAGGGCGAGAATCCCCATTTATTCATAAAAAATAACGCTCCTATGGCTGAAAATCCTACAGCTATGAGAAAAAGCTTACTTCCTTTTTTCTTGGTTTTTAAATAAACCAACAAATTAAAACTTGTTACAACAAGTAATAATCCATAAGCTGAATGCACTTCCACAAAAAAGAAATTTAAACTGGCAAATGTAATTGTAACAAAGGTTAAAAGTTCTATAACATTTAACCATGCAAAAAAAGTTACAACTTTACGATTAATGAGAGGGCGGGCATATTCAATGGAGGCTCTTTCTACCAGAGCTATTGAAAACATACTAGTTAACCAACCAGGTAATTTCCAGGGATTTGCAACGTCTTTTAATATTTCTTCACCAAATATTTTACCTAAAACTCTAATAAAACCCTCAGGTGCAGTCCATTGAGCATCGAATAAGTATATAAATCCATGTCCAATTATACCTCCAATAGTTGTGGCAATTCCCATACTTAAGAAGTAATATTTTAAGTAAAGATGAACTTTGTTTTTAACATCAATTTTGTTCAATTTGAAGAAGGCATAAAAGCATATAAATGAAACAAATAAATCAGTTAAGGTGGTAACTGGCTCGTCAATACGCAAACCAAAAGGAAAAATGGATGGTTGTTCGTAATACATCTCTTTAACACTTATATAACAAATATAATAAATGAAAACAAGAATTCAATTTAACTTGTTTAAATATAAGTTATGGCATTGCGAGTTTTAAAAAGACTATTCGTTATATTTGCTGTTCTAAAATAAAAATGAAAATTTTGAAAAGATTATTTATTGTTTCAATATTATTATTTTGTGGTTTGTTTTCGTCTGGGCAAGATGAGTACAAGCCATATTTCGCTTTAGGAATAAAACAGGGAGTAAACTATTCTTCAGTAGATTTTTCACCGGGTGTAAAAACAAACCCTCATTTTGGTTATCAAGCCGGACTTATATTTAAGTATCAAAATGAAAGATTATTTGCATTACAAATAGAACTAAATTACTCCCAAAAAGGATGGACAGAAAAACTTGATACAATCGATAATTCATATAAGAGAAGTTTAGATTATATTGAACTTCCGTTGATTACTCAGATTGTACTTGGTAAGAAAAATCTGAAATATTATGTAAACCTTGGAACATCTTTTGGTTATTACATATCTGAAAAGGAAAGCTTAGAAGTTAATAATGAACTTTATCGAAGAGAATACTATGAAAAAAAGGTCCAAAATAATTTTGATTATAGTGTTCTTGGAGAAGCTGGGATATTATTTAGTAATAAAATAGGTGAGTTTCAAATTGGGGTAAGATACCAGTTAACTTTTACAGATCTTTTTAATGTAGGAGAAACTTCAATCTATACCAATTCTCAAAATACTCTTTGGAATTTTTCAATAGGCTACTTCTTTTTAAACAACAAATAGTTTACAATGAACATAATTATCAATTCTGTGTTTAGAGTTTAAATGTAAATTCTAAAACAAAAAATAATTATGAAAAAGACATTCGTATTTATAGCAATCATGGTATTTTCAATATCGGTTATGTCACAATCTAAAACATTTTATGATTTTAAAGTAAAAGATATTGAAGGAAATAATGTTGATTTATCCATATTTAAAGGTAAAAAGGTTTTGGTTGTAAATACAGCATCAAAATGTGGTTTAACACCTCAATACGAAGATTTACAAAAACTATATGAAAAATATAATTCAAAAGATTTTGTAATAATCGGATTCCCAGCAAATAATTTTATGAGCCAGGAGCCAGGTTCAAATGAAGAGATTAAGCAATTCTGCACTTCTGAATATAATGTTACATTTCCAATGATGGCAAAGATATCGGTTAAAGGAAGCGATATAGATCCTTTATACGAATGGCTTACTTCTAAAGAATTGAATGGTGTTAAAGATTCAAAGGTAAAATGGAATTTCCAAAAATATATGATTGATGAAAAGGGGTATTTAGTAGATGTAGCTTATCCTAAGACTAACCCAATGGATGAACAAATTGTGACTTGGATTGAAGGAAAAATGTAAATTGATAGTATAAAAAGAAAGCCGCATTTGTGTGAAACGAATGCGGCTTTTTGGTTATATATAAAAATAATGCAGTAAATATTGTAATTGGTTGAAAATTATTTGAAATTAGTAGGGAAAGACCGTTAATTATAATCTATAAAGAAACTAAACTTAACAATTATGAAAAAACTTTTCTATTTGGGAATTATTCTATTTGCTGCATGCACAGATCAAATAGACAAAAAAACAGAATTCCCGGACTTAACGGGAGAATATTTAGGACAGGAATTACCAGGCGATTCAGCGATTTTATTTGCTCCTGAAATAGTTTCTACGGGGCTGGCAGACAGAGATATTGCTATCTATCCTGACGGTTCAGAAATCTATTTTTGTAAAAATACCTTAAACTTTAAGTACTCAACAATATTTTATACAAAAATTGTAAATGGAAAGTGGACAGAGCCAAAAGTACTTGAATTTGCTTCAAATCCTAATTACATTTTTATAGAACCTCATATTTCACCCGATGGGAAAAAGTTTTATTTTGCAAGCAATAAACAAGTTGAAGGAAACGAACCTGGATCAATGGAAATTTGGGTTTCGGATAGAACAGGCGATAGTTGGGGAGAGCCTTATAATATTGGAGCACCCATTAATACAGAAACAGATCAATATTTCCCTTCTGTAACAAAAG
>PKTC01000229.1 GCA_002869305.1 Marinilabiliales bacterium | reverse complement strand
GCAGCAGGAATTGTACTGTTAGCAAGACTCATATTCGGTGGTTTTAAACATGGCGGTTATCATGAAAAAGGACATTCTCCAAAACGAAAATTTATGCGTAATTGGAAAAATGAATATAGAAAAGAACGCAAGTGCAGAGATTGGAGACATTTTGATGATTTCTGGTGGGATGAAGGTGAAAAATCTTACAATGACTACCTGGAAAGAAAAAAAGAACAAGAGCAAAAGTAGAGCTGTAATTGTGATTGGTGATTGGTGACATGTGAACTGACAAAGTAATCTTTAAAAAAACCACTATTCACCAATCATTAATTTTACACTAAATTTTTACTCCAATAACCAAAATATCATCTGCTTACTTTGATCCTTTCTAGGCTTAGGATACTTTTTAAGCCTCTTTTGCTTTTCAACCTCACAAAAAATATATGTTACATTATACATATGTAGGTATGTTGTAACTTGCATTTAGTTTTAGTACTTTTATTTTTTTGTAAAATAGGATAAAACAAAAGTACTGATTAAAAGGTTTATATATTTAGAACATAAAGTTTACTGAGCAGTTCAAAATTTCTTAAATATGGGTAAGTTAGATATACCTTATTGTGCTGAATTAAGAACAACTCCTAGGCCCGAAATAGGTACAGTATTGGTGTCAGGCGCGACGGGTTATATTGGTGGCAGATTGGTTCAAGAATTGATGACCAGAGGTTATAAGGTTAGGATATTGGTTCGTACTTACTCTGTTGATTACAGTGATAGATGGCCTGGTGCAGGAATTGTGGTTGGAGATGCTTTGGATTATGAAAGTATGGTAATTGCCCTAAAAGATGTAAAAGTTGCTTATTATTTGATTCATTCATTGCTGCATGGTAGAAAGAAATTAGAGGAGCTTGAGATTCAGGCTGCTACTAATTTTAGAAAAGCAGCTGAAGAAAATAATGTTGAGCGGATAATATATTTAGGAGGATTGGGGGATCAGGATTGCGATTTATCAAGGCACTTAAAAAGTAGAAATAATGTTGCTGTTGAATTAGTAGGAGGTAAAGTACCTGTAACAGTCCTAAGAGCTGCAATTATTATTGGATCGGGCAGTGCATCTTTCGAAATTATCGGTCATTTAGTAAAAAATACTCCAATTGTACTATTGCCAAAGTGGGCACAAACTTACTGTCAACCTATTGGAATAAGAGACATTATTAAGTATTTGGTTGGCGTACTAGAAAAGGAAGAAACCGCTGGAAAATGGTACGATATAGGCGGAAAAACAAAACATACCTACGAGGAGATGATAAGAATTTTCTCGTATCTACTTGGGAAAAAGAAAATCTACGTTAAAGTATTTGTTTCAAGTTATAGATTTTTCGGTTACATTGCTAGCTTTTTAACTCCAGTTCCTGCTCCCATAGTTATGTCTCTTTTTGAGAGTATTAAGAACGAAGTAATTTGTAAAAACAACGAAATAACCAAGATTCTGGATTTTAAACCTTTGAGTTATTCAGAAGCCATCATATTGGCCCATGATGTTGAACTGCAGGATGAGATCAGAACACGCTGGTCTGATGCCTATCCGGCTACTCATGAGTTAGAGACAAAATTAAGCTCAGTTCCGCAACCAAAATTTATAAGTACTTATTCGCATACTTCACAAAAAACAGCTGGTTCTTTATTTAAAACAATTTGCAAAATAGGCGGGAGCGAGGGTTGGTTTCATAATAATTGGATGTGGAGGGTAAGAGGGACAATGGATAAGGTTGTAATGGGCGTAGGCACAGCTCGTGGAAGAAGAAGCTATAATCAGTTAAGAATTAATGATGTTATTGGGTTTTGGCGTGTTGCTGATTTAAATGAAAAAAGAAGTTTGTTATTAAGAGCCGAAATGAAATTACCTGGGAGAGCTTGGCTTGAATTCAATATTTTTAATCACGATGTAGAAAACCAACTTTCAGTTACAGCCTATTTCGAACCAAGAGGATTTATGGGAAATTTGTACTGGTATTTCTTTGTCCCATTTCATTCGGTTATATTTAAAGATCTCATTAAAGATATTGAACTAAGAAGCTAGCTCTGTTGAAACACAAGTGTAAAGGTGGTGATTAATTTATCTGACTTCACTTCAATTTTTCCTTGGTGCATTTGCATAATTTGCTTGGCTACACTTAAACCTATTCCTGATCCTGTTTCTTTTGTTGAAAAGAAAGGAACAAATATCTGGTCCATAATGTCTTTAGGAATTCCTTTACCATTATCCGAAACAGAAAGTGTTAAAAACTGGTTTGATTTATTACAGGTAAATACAAGTTTTTTATTATCAGCAAACTGTAGAGAGTCAATAGCATTCTTGATTAAGTTTACAATAACTAGTTCAATCAGATTTTTATCTGCTTTAATCTCAAGGTCTTCAATTCTATCTTCTACAATGATATTTTCTTTCTCAAAAATATCATTCATATTATCTATAATTTCATCGATAAAATAATGAAGATTAAAAGCAGATATTTTGGGTTGGGGGATTCTTATAAGCTTTTTATAATCATTAACAAATTCTTTTAACCAAACAGTTTTGTTAAGGATTGACTTAAAAGATTTATGAATGTGGTCGATATTTTTTTGATTCAAATTTTTAATTGTTTTTGGCTTATTATCTTCACTACTAATACCGTATCCAGTTTCTGATAATGATATCAAAGGCGTAACAGAATTCATTATTTCGTGTGTCATGGTCCGAATGAGTTTGTTCCATGCCAATAATTCATTTTTTTCAAGTGCTGTTTTTATGTTCTGGAAGTTAATGATTTTTACTTTTTCTTTTAAAAGCAGCAATTGATTTATTGAGAAGGATAACTGAATTTTTGATCCATCTTTTGTAAGTGAAATGAGTTCGCTACTTAACTGCTCATGTTCTTGAATGATTTGAGTGAACTCTGGATAGTTTGTCTGTATAATATCCAGTGAGCTTAGACTATTTAATTGCAGTATATCCTTTGCCGCTTTGTTGGTCAGAAATAATGATTTTTCTTTCATTACAATAATACCACTTGGAACATTTTCTATCAATATTTTTAGAAAATTAAATTGAACTTCCTTTTCAATTCTTGAATTTTTAATAAGAGCTTTGATTCGATTCAAAGAATCTTCCGATTCTTTGAATTTAGGTTTGTAAGTTATACTGATGTTATTGGTTGAGAAATCATTTTGTTCGAAGGAGCGAATTAAATTATCCAGATCATTTTTAATTTTAAAACTATACTGGAATATGTCAACAATTTGTATTATTAAAAAAGCTACAAGAATTGTTGTTGTAAAAAACCACTTAAGGTGAACTATTGAGGCAGAAATTGCTAATAAATTAGCTAACATCAAGACAATTCTTAATAGCAAAAAGATTCTGTATTTACTTAATTTCATATTTTTCAAGTCTTCTATAAAACGATGATCTTTTTAGCCCTAGCTCCTTTGCTGCTTTGGTCATATTTCCATGATGTTTCTCTATGGCCATTAGAATCCATTTTTTTTCCATTTCTGCCAGGTTTAAAGTTACATCTTTACTTTGATTGTATAATTCACTTGAAATAAACACCTGTGAAATATCCAGGGTATTTCCGTCGCTTAAAATTACAGCCCGTTCAATTACATTTTTTAATTCTCTTATATTGCCTGGCCAGGTATGCTTTTTTAGCTTATTTAATGTTTTTGAATTAAGATTTAGCTTCGGTTTGTTATATTGCTTTGCAAAAAATTTGATATAATGTTCCGAAAGGATCTCAATATCATCATCTCTGTCCTTCAATGCTGGAATATACAACTCAAATGTATTAATCCTAAAAAATAGATCCTCACGAAACTCGCCTGAATTTATAAGCTCCTTTATTGATTTGCTTGTTGCACATATAATCCTAATATCAAGGTCTGTTTCAACAGTTGAACCTAATCTTGTAATTTTTCTATTCTGAAATACGGATAGAAGTTTAGCTTGCTGGTTTAAGGTTAAAAACGATATTTCATCTAGAAATAAGGTTCCCTTATTAGCGATTTCTAATTTACCAGGTTTTGATTCTTTGGCATCGGTAAAAGCACCTTTTTCAAATCCAAACAATTCGCTTTCAAATAGGTTAGCTTGGATGGATGGAATATCAATTCTATAAAAGATTTCATTTTTACGATCGGATTGAGAATGAATTAAACGACCTGCAATTTCTTTTCCAGTGCCATTTTCTCCAATGATAAGAACATTGGCTTCAGATTTAGAGACCTTTGCAATATTTTGCTTCACCTTTAAAATTTCTGCTGATTCTCCAATTAGTTCAGAAGTCTTATTAAAATGATCATCCTTTAATTGTTGCTGAATTTCTTCAAGATTCTTTTTCTCAGATTTCGTTTTATTTAATACCAAGGCACTTGAAATTGTACATAGGAATTTTTTATTATCCCAGGGCTTTAATATAAAATCAAATGCCCCATTTTTAACAGCTTTAACTGCGAGCTCAATATCCGAATAAGCAGTTATTGGAATAATTGGAATCTCATTAAAATCAGTTTTAAATTTATTAAGCCATTGTATTCCTTCTTTACCATCGGTATATCCTTTAATGTAATTCATATCTAATAAGATTACATTGATCCTGTTTTTTTTAATAATTTGATAGCTATCCTTAGGATGCTTAATTGTAAAACAAGAAAAACCCTCGTTTTCGAGTAATACCTCCGTAGTGGTTAGGATATCCTCATCATCATCAACTACTAATATGGTGCCTTTGTCCATAATTGCAAATTTATTGCAAATTATAAAATGTCCCATAAACGGACAAGTATTTGACTTGTTTCGTACACTTTTTTTAATTTGTATAAAAGATAATATTAGTGCAGGTTATTGTTAATTAATACATTAAGAATTGTGGTACGAAGTGTGTTTGATTGTATATAAATTGAAAACTTATTAAATTGTAGCATTATGTTTTTTAATTACTTAAAAATAGCATTCAGAAGTAGCTTAAGAAATGGTACCACATCCTTGGTTAATTTTCTAGGTTTAACAGTAGGAATTGTAAGTAGCTTATTAATATTTATCTATGTAAGTCACGAATTAAGCTATGATAGATTTCATGATAAGACAGACCGTATTTTTAAAGTTTTATCAATTGATGAAGCGTTAGGTGTTAACAACAATATTGTTGGTATTACAATGCCTGCATTAGCACCTGGAATGGAAAAAGAAATTCCTGGCGTAGAAAATATTGTTAGAATTAATGGTTCAGGTAAAACATTAGTTGAATTTAACGATAATTCACTATATACAGAAAAACTTTTCTTTTCTGAACCAAGTTTCTTCGAGATATTTGATTTTGAATTAGTGGAGGGAGATCCCAAAACCTGCTTGGAGAAACCAACGGCTGCCATATTAACTGAGTCTATGGCCAGAAAGGTTTTTGGAGATGAAGATCCAATGGGAAAAATCTTCTCAGCCGCAGGGAACGACGATCTTGAAGTAACTGGAATTCTTAAAGATCCCGACAAACCAAGTCATATAGAATATGATATCATTGTATCAATGAATCCAACGCCCAACGATAGTAATTATATTGGTTACCTTAATTCATGGCAAAGTATTTCGCAAACTCAATATGTTTTATTAGAGGATCCCGGAAGAAAAGATGAAATAATCGTGGAGATGGATTCTTTGCTTAGAAGATATGATGCTCCTGTATTTTGGCATGCAACGCTTAAACCTTTAAAAGAAGTCCACTTATATTCAAGCGATGTATTATTCGATAATTTTAACAGAGAAAAAGGTGATATTAAATACGTTCGTTCACTCTCGTTAATCGCTATCATAATATTGATGATTGCAAGTTTTAATTACATGAATTTATCTACTGCGAGGTCTGCAAAAAGAGCAAAAGAAGTGGGAATTAGAAAAACTGCAGGAGCAAGTCGGAGAAAACTAATTTTCCAATATTTATCCGAAGCAATTACACAGGTATTCATATCTTTAGTTGTCTCTTTGGCAATCATCGAATTCATAAATAATTATTATAATATTATTGATACATCTGTATTTGTGCATTTGTCAAATGATCCAGTTATTATAATTTATCTTCTGGCATTAGTTGTATTCTTAGGCATATTATCCGGTATTTATCCTGCAATGATATTAAGTGCTTATAAACCACAAGTAGTTTTAAAAGGAAAATTTGAATCAGGAAAAAAAGGCCTGTGGTTGAGAAGATTTTTGGTTACGATTCAGTTTATAGCAACATTTGTGATGATTGTTGGAATTCTTGTTGTTCATAGTCAACTTCGCTATACATTTAATAAAGATAAAGGATTTGACACCTCTCAAATCGTTAATATAGAGCTTAATAGTCGAGAAATTCGCGAAAACTTTGAAGCTTTACGAACAGAGCTCGAAAAAATCCCGGGAGTTAAAAAAGTAGCAACATCAGGTTCAATGCCAGGATTAGGATTTGGAAGAACAGGGGTACAACCGGAAGGATCCAGTGAAGAAGAAAATTGGATTGTAAGTATTATGTCAATGGATGAAAATTATGTTCCACTTATGAATATGAAGCTGGTAGAAGGGGAAAATTTTAGAAAGAATATGAGCATAGAACCATTACCGATTATAATTAATTAAT
>PKTC01000249.1 GCA_002869305.1 Marinilabiliales bacterium | reverse complement strand
TTCCAAGAGCATTGGCTATCTTTGGGATAATCTCATCGGCATGGTGTGTGTTCTGCGCTTTTGCTTTCCTTATCTTCCCCACATATGGCGAGGTAGTTCACTTAGGTTTGTTCGATGTACCTTTGGTTATCTTCGAAATAACATTGGGCTTTTGGTTTTTGATCAAAGGATTAAGATTAAATAATTAGAACATCGAAGTCTAATAAATCAATAAATTTTAACAATCTCATTGTAAAATTATACTTATGGAAAAAGATTTAAGCATCCTTAAAAAGACCGCAAGAATTGCCGGTATATTGTATCTTATTTGGATAATAACTGGCATATTTGGATTGATATATGTTCCCTCACAAACAATTGTTGCAGGCAATGCAGTCGATACTGCCACTAAAATACTTAACAATGAGTTTATTTTTAGAGCGGGCATTCTAAACGATCTTTTTAGTGTAACTATTTGCATCTTCTTGTTACTGGCTCTGTATAAGTTGTTTGAACATGTGAGCAAAAATCATGCTTTACTAATGGTGGCCTTATTTTTTGTGACCATTCCTGTGACTTTTATTATGAACGGATTTAGTATTGCTTCACTTATGATACTTAAAGGTGAACTCTTACAAACATTAGAACTTAGTCAAAGACAAGATTTGGCAATGTTATTTCTTAAAATTAATGAGTATGGTATATTAACATTAGAAATGTTTTGGGGACTTTGGCTATTACCATTTGCTTACTTGACTTATATTTCAGGATTTATTCCTCGTATAATTGGAATTTTTCTACTCCTAAATGGTATTGCTTACATCATAGTTTCATTTGTATCCGTACTTCTTCCTGATTATCAAACTATAATTACACAAATCGCAATGCCATTTTGGATTTTAGGTGAGATTTCAATAACAGTATGGTTATTAATCAAAGGTGTTAAAACTAAAACTTCAACAATAGCTTGATACCAAGTATAACATACATTTTATTTGAAAAAAATAAAAACCACAAACAACTGCGGCACTAAAACGCATAGCTATATTAGTATAATTGTATTTTGTCTTCTATGTATTAATTGAGAAACAATTTATTAATTCAACTCTTTTAAGATATGTAATGCTTCTTCTACATGCTTTTTTGCCATTATTTGTGAATTAAAGAAATAAACGACTTTGCCTTCTTTATCAATGATATAGGTAACCCTACCTGGGATTAAACCAAGGAAATTAGTAGGAACACCAAATAGCTTTCTAAGTTTATTTCCACTATCGCTCAATAAGGTATAATTCAGATTGTATTTTTTAGCAAAATTTAGATGGCTTTCCACCGATTGAGAACTTATGCCAATAACCAAGGCATCAGCTTTTTCAAACTCATAAAACTGGTCACGAAAAGAACATGCTTCTTTTGTACAGCCGGGGCTATCATCCTTTGGATAAAAGTATATAACAAGATTCTTTTTGCCTAAAACAGAATCGATATTAAATAAATGGCCATTTTGATCTTTTAACTCAAAAGATGGTATTTTGCTCCCTACCGCAATGTTTTTCATTCTTGTAATCGTGTTAGCTAAATGTTAAATAAGCAATAAATAGAACTAGATATATGCTTAGATAGAATAAATAGAAGTTTCTAAATTTCTTATATTTTAAATTATCAGGATATAAGTTTCCAAATAATCCTTTTAATTCTTTCCAAAAGACAGGCTTTATATTAATAACCAAATGATCTGTTTGATATACAATATTGCGAAATTTACTCCGATAAAAACTTAATGGTAAACCCCAAATAAAAAACAGAATAAACCAGATATTATTTTTAATAAGCTCCATCTTTTGCTATTTCTTTGGAAACCATGGAAAAAAAGAACTTGTTTGTCTAATATAATCTTGATATTCTGGTTTGGTTTCTTTTAAGGTTTTTTCCAACAAGGTAACTCCTGAAATCTTTAACAATAGAATGGTCATAACAACTGTACCTATAATATGCCAGTAATTACCACTCGCGGCACTAAAAATAGCAAATGAGCACCATATCATAAAATCACCATAATAATTTGGATGCCTGGTATATTTCCAAAAACCCGTATTTAAAACTTTTCCTTTATTATTAGGATTCTGTTTAAATCGACTGAGTTGATAATCACCACCTGCCTCGAACATAAAACCTTTTATCCATGCTGCAATTCCAATATAATCCAGCCATGTTAAATTGTTAAAGTTTTCTGCTGAATTTACACCTAATAATGGCAAGGAAACAATTAAAATTAAGGCCCCCTGAAGCAAAAAAGTTTGGAAATAACTAAACCACCAGTAGCGTTCCGGACCATATTCCTTTCTAAAGTTCTGGTATCTGAAGTCTTCTCCCTTTCCAATATTTCTTATGGAAAGATATATGAATAATCTCAATCCCCAAACGGTGACTAAAACCAGTAGAATTATTTTTCTTGTGTTAAAATCCCCTGATTGAAAGAAATAGAAAGCATTTACAATTACAAACCCAAGTCCCCAGAAAAGATCAACAATACTAACATTTTTAATGATTACACTTATTATCCATAAGACTGTAACAAGGACTACAATAATGATTGATGCCTGTAAAAATAAAGCTCCCATATTATTTGTATTAATTATCAAATAGTAAAGATATTGCAACAGCTCCAAGGCCTGCATGCATTCCAATAACAGGACTAATATCCACTACTGATATTGGTTTTTTTCCTGTTTTCTTCAACATTTCAGCTTCTACTTTTTGAGCTTCTTCAGAACTATGCGCATGCATGATAATGTAATTCCAAATGGACTTTCCTTGAACAACTTGATTTATATGTGAATAAATCTTGCTCAAACTGGCTTGTTGACTAAAAGATTTACCGAATAATACGGATTTTCCATGCTTATCTATTGAAATTACAGGATTTAAACCAAGAGCACGCGCTATGATACCTTTTGGTCTGGAAACCCTCCATCCTTTGATCATATATTTCAAATTCCGAACACTTACAAATATTTTCGTATTTTGAACATCCTGCTCAAGAGATTTAACAATTGTACCAAGCTTTACTCCTGCCTCAATACTTTTAGCTGTTTTCAGCACAATTAAACCCAATGCTCCTGACAGATTTTTAGAGTCGATTACATAAACCGGTTTATTAAATTCTTGGGTTATCCGTTCACCAGCTTTTACACTATTTGAGTATGTTCCACTAAACTGTCCCGAGAGATGAATTGCAATAATTGCATCATAATGTGAAGCTAAATGTGAGTATAAATTAGTAAATGCCTGTTCGTTAATTTGAGATGTTTTTGGAAATTCACTGCTGGTTTCCAATAGATCATAGAACTGATCTGGCTGAATGGTAACTTTATCCAGGTAATGATTGACACCAAAATTTAAATTTATTGGAACCACATTGATTTGAAAATAATCTATCAGTTCCTGAGATAAATCGCATGTTGAATCCGTAACTAATGCGATCTTCCATTTTCTCTTAGTTGCCGCCTCTTGCTGCCGCACCATATCGTCAACCTTTTGATAGGTTATAGATCCTATATCTTTGAGTTGATGAAAAAGCTGTGCAGGCTCATTAGTATGTACATGCATTCGACATGTTGTTAATGAACCAGCAACAACCACGGAGTTACCATGTTCATTTAAAATGGCCTGAAGCTCGGATTTCGTAATTTTTATATCCTTTAAAATAGCTTCTGTACAAAAGCGATGCGTAATTTCTTCTGTTGATATTTCTTCGGTATGTATAAGAGAAAGGCTTTCGGTTGATTCTACTGCTAAATCACGAATATTTCTGTGTATAATAAAATCAATGATCCCTTTAATAAATAAAACAAATCCCTTCGCTCCGGCATCTACATACCCTGTTTTATTTAGTACCTTAAGTTTGTGGGTAGTTTCTGATAGTGATTTTTCAAGAACTTCAAGAGATTTTATCATTACCTTTTTAAAATCGCTAATAGCTTCTTTTTTACTACTTAAAAAGTCTGACCAGTCTTTTATAACTGTAAGAATTGTACCTTCTACAGGCTCTGCAATTGCTTCATAAATATATGGAATAGATTTTTTTACACTTTCTGCAAATTCAGTTAAATTAATAATGGGTTTATTTATCGTTTCCTGACTTAAACCATGCAAAAACTGAGCAAAGATAACTCCGGAGTTTCCCCTTGCACCCATTAGTGCAGCATCTGCGATACTATGCACAGTTGATTTATAAGATTTATGTGGTTTAATATTATCGATAACCCAACGCACCGTTGATGCGAGGTTAGTACCGGTATCCTTATCATTAACGGGAAATACATTAATTCTATTAATTTCTACCTGGTTTTGAAGTATTTGATTTCCCCCGGCAAGAAATGCATAATAAAGGAACTTTCCATTTATGGATTGATCGTCTTTTTGAAACATATTATATCAATTTAATGAACCCATTTCACAATATAAAAACCTGCCAAACTAACTATAAGTGTTAAAATAGAGCCCCAAACAATATCAATAATTACAATTGTAATGGGCCAATCCTTTAATGTTGCTAAGTTTGTTAAATCATAGGTTGCATAAGCCAGCATACCAAAAATTGATCCCATTGTTATTGCATGTATTACTGAATCCCTGTTTATTGCGGGATGTATAACAAATATAAATATTCCTACTACATAGATCAAATAAAAGATGATGGCCGCTGTCCAATTCACATTTTCCGATAAAAAACTTCCCAGGTATTTTTTATATAGGCCTCTGGCTATAAAGCCTAACCATACTAGATCTACTATAAGAAAAACGATAAGAGTAAGAATGTAGCTTAAAAGTATTCCTTTAATATTCATAATAATTATTGTTTTTATTGATCAATTCGTAGCCGAATTCTTTTAACTTTTTAGAATCAAAAGAATCTATTAATCTAAATGTAAAAATGTTTACACTTTAAATAACGAATTATAAACAAATAATTAAAGTATTGGTTCGTTTTGAAAGCAATTAATCCATTTTGTAGCGAACTTTTCTAATTCTTTAATCCATTGTTAGGGATCTCGATGATAATTTGACAATGAAGCTTTGCAACTAACTATCTTATATTAATTTAACTTCACGTATTTCTTTCCAATATTCGTATTTAATTAGAATCTTAGTTATATCCCTTAATCTTGCATTAGCTGTCATGGTTTCAATGAAATCATTCTCAAAATCATATAATTTTAGTAGTTCAGTTAGTGATTTTATATCCTTGGAAATCTCAGCTTTTGTTAATCCAATTTTTTCATTGAAAAGATAATATTCATAGTACAAGTATGTACTGCCAAAATTCTGTATTAATAATTGATCCGGATTATTATATTCAATCAGTCTCTTAAAATCCTTATAAAGCAGCACTTTTCCGGAGAAACACAACAATAAAAAACGGTGTCTGTCTTTATCTTTTTTTAAGGGAGTATTTGATTTTAGTATAAAACTTTGAAATTTATAATTTTCATTTTTATGTTTAAACCCAAAACCATTAATGTCCCATGCATTGTATTTTTTAAATCTTCTAGTGTCTGAAGCTCTAAAATACACTTGAGTACATAACTGCTCAATATTAAATTGTCCAAAAAGAAAATCTGCTGTTAGTATATTAAAATGTGACACTTTGATTTCACCAATAAGCGTGTCACTATTTTTAGTAATGATATATCCGGGTATATTTCTTGAAGCTAGCGGACTAGCATTAAAAACTATCATACAAACTACTAACAAAAATTTAATGTAATTTCTCATAAATTCAATTTCATTGTAACTTTTATATTATAAACATAATTAATTTTTTGATGTAATTAGCAGAATCTGCTTAACTGTTCAACTGATTAAAAAAAAAGATTTATCTTTAGTTCATAATAAATGCTTAAATATCAAGTATTAAATAATGAGTAAATATTTATTTTTCATTTTCTTTTCTTTCTTTTACTTTCAGTGTACCGCTCAATCTGGAAATGCAAATCATACGTATATCGATAAAAATGACCTTGAGAATTATATTAGAATTTTAGCATCTGATTCCTTAAAAGGGAGATATACAGGATCAGTAGGGCAAAAAAAGGCTGCCAAATTTATAGCTAAAAAATATTCGAAAATTGGCCTCACTCCTTTTTATCCGGATTCCTATTATGAGGAATTTCAATTAGAAGAATGTTTTTGGAGTGAAATTTATATCAGAACTAATACTAAAACATTATTCAATAATAAAGAGATATCTTATTTAGGAAAAAAAGAGCAAAATATAGAAATAGAGTTAGAATTGGTATTTGGGGGTTATGGCACTGAATCAGAGCTTAATCAGATTGATTTAAAAGATAAACTGGTTTTAGTATTCACGGATAATGTAAGAGCTTCTTTTTATATTAATACAAAACTTTATGATTCGGGTGCTTACGGTGTTGTTTTTGCAAATGTCGATGATGTGAAGCAATTTGGTTCAATTAAAGACTCACAGGGAAAATATTTACTAAGAAAAAGGATAACATTTCTCGAAAAGAACTCTATTCCTAAAGATAAAATCGAGAAGTTTCAAGAATTTGTAGTATCCAATAATCAAATCAAGAATCTTACCGGCATTTCAATCAGTAGATTGAATCGATTTATACAAAGTAAAAACATTAACGAATGACCAACATCTATAGTATA
>PKTC01000456.1 GCA_002869305.1 Marinilabiliales bacterium | reverse complement strand
GCATAAGCTGCAGAACGGTCTACTTTAGATGAGTCTTTTCCAGAGAATGCTCCACCACCGTGAGCTCCTTTACCACCGTAAGTGTCAACAATAATTTTACGACCTGTTAAGCCAGTATCTCCATGAGGACCCCCAATTACAAATTTTCCCGTTGGATTTACATGTAATATGTAATCATCACCAAAAAGTTTCTGCACTCTTTCTGGGAAATAAGCCTTAGCTCTTGGAATCAAAATGTTTTGAACATCATTTTTAATTTTGGCAAGCATGGCTTTTTCTTCGTCGAAATCGTCGTGTTGTGTCGAAACAACAATGGTATGCACTTTTAGTGGTTCATTGTTATCGTCATACTCAATGGTAACCTGAGATTTTGAATCCGGACGCAGATAGGTCATTTCTTTTCCTTCTCTTCGGATCTTGGCCATTTCTATCAGTAAAACATGCGATAGAACCAATGACAATGGCATGTAATCGTCGGTTTCTTTGCTTGCATAACCAAACATCATTCCCTGATCACCTGCACCCTGATCTTCTTCTTTTTCGCGAACAACACCCTGGTTAATATCAGGTGATTGTTCGTGAATAGCAGAAATAACACCACAGGATTCTGAATCAAATCGATACTCTTGCTTGGTATAACCAATTCGCTTGATAACTCTTCGGGCAACTTCCTGAACATCGACATATGCTTTGGTGCGAACTTCTCCGCTTAAAACCACCAAACCTGTTGTTACCAGCGTTTCGCAAGCAACTTTTGATTCGGGATCGCGACGTAAAAACTCGTCCAGTAAAGCATCTGATATTTGATCAGCAACCTTGTCAGGATGTCCTTCAGAGACAGATTCAGATGTAAATAAATATCCCATAATAAAATTTATTTATAATGATTAAAAATAAGAATCTCCAAAAATAATATATTCAATTAACAATTACCAATTTTCAAACTTCAAATGACGAATTCAGATACCAATGTCCAAATGACAAGTCCTATTTTTTTGATTTAGATGTTTTGATGGAGGCAAACAGTATTTTTCCTAACTCATCGGCATCTTCATATAATTTTTTATATTGATCGTTTGTTAAATAATTGGTTTCATGTAAAAGGGAAATCCAATATTTTGATTCAAGGCACTCTTTGTATGAAATAGATAATTTGTAAGAAAAATCTGCTTTTGAAAAAGCTCCAATGGCCTCAGATAAATTAGCACCAATGGATGTGCCACTTCGAAGTAATTGTTTGCTTAAAACAAATTCCCTTTGTTTTTCTGTGAGTTGTTTGTAAAGATGAACCATGTTTTTGGCAAAAGCAAATGCTTTATAATAAGCTAAATTTCCTTTTTCTTTCATAATCATTTTTAAGGTTAATAATTCTAATTATAAAAATAGAAAAAGAAAACCACCTTCAATAATTTCTCTTTTGAAATTTGATCTTTGAAACTGGTCTTTGACAACTGATCACTGTTTTGTTAGTTCCTGAAAAACCTCCTCTAAGCTTTTTTCTTTTTTCTGCATAGAAAGGACTGCTAATCCAGAATCAACAGCAAATTTAAAAATGTGTGGGCGGATATCTTCTGCTGATGCGCTTTGGATTAACCAGTTTTTATCATCGATTTTGGCTACTTTATCAACCAGGTCAATTTTTTCAAGCGCAGTTTGTTCGGGTTCTTTATCGAATTCAACTACAACGGTAACATACTGATCCTTGGCATGCGTATAGATAGATTCAATGGAATCGTCTGCAACAATCTTGCCTTTATTAATGATGATAATGCGATCGCAAATTGCTTCTACTTCCTGCATAATATGTGTTGAAAGCATCACCGTTTTTTCTTTTCCTACTTCTGAAATTAAATTGCGGATTTCGATGATCTGATTGGGGTCTAATCCAGAAGTTGGCTCATCCAGGATTAAAATGGAAGGATCATGAATAAGGGCCTGGGCGAGACCTACACGCTGACGATATCCTTTGGATAAAGCGCCAATTTTTTTCTTTCGCTCAATAGTCAATCCTGTCTGTTCAATAATTTCCTTAATTCTATTATTGGTGTTTTTTCCTAATTTATAGATTCCTGCAACAAATTCAAGATACTCCTTAACATACATATCCAAATACAGCGGATTGTTTTCGGGCAGATATCCAATATGTTTTCTGATTTCAAGCGAATTTTCGATCAGATCAAGATCATTGATTTTTGCCTTGCCAGATGAAGGTGGAATAAAGCCGGTCAGAATTTTCATGGTAGTTGATTTTCCAGCGCCATTAGGTCCTACAAATCCAACAATTTCACCTGTATTGATTTCGAAGCTGATCTGGTCTATCGCTTTCTGCTCGCCGTATATTTTGGTTAATTCGTTTACTTGAATTGACATTTCTATTGTTTTTAGATGATACGAAAATAGTTAAATTATTATAATTAGATATTAGATTTTAGATATGAGTATCAAGATTTCCCCCTTTTTAAAGGGGGAGTAAGGGGGATTTATCTTATTAATCAATTTTTTTTCACAACTTTGCATGAAACTCATAATTTTAAATGAAGTACGAAGAATACATCGATTTATTTCAATATACACGATTAAAAACTCGCTCTGTTCAAATTGGAAACCTCGAAATGGGAGGAAATAACCCAATTCGAATACAATCCATGACCAGTACGAACACGCTTGATACCGAGAAAACTATCGAGCAGTCGCTTAAGATAATTAAGGCCGGAGGGGAATTAGTAAGAATAACTGCTCAAGGAGTAAAAGAAGCAGAAAATCTTGAAAACATCAAAGAAGGAATTCGTGATGCTGGATTTGATACTCCCATAGCTGCAGATATACATTTTAATCCGAAAGCGGCATATACGGCTGCTAAATTTGTCGAAAAAGTCCGAAGTAATCCGGGAAACTTTGTAGACAAACGTTTTGATCATGCAATAGAGGATTTTAGCGACGAGCAATATCAATTTGAACTGGAGAAGATTGAAGATCAATTCGTTCCATTGTTAAATATATGTAAAGAAAATAGAACAGCATTAAGAATTGGTGTAAATCATGGTTCATTGTCGGATCGGATCATGAACAGATATGGAGATACACCTGAAGGAATGGTTGAGTCGGCCATGGAATTTTTACGGTTTTGTGTCCAGCAGGATTTTTTGAATGTGGTTGTTTCTTTAAAATCGAGTAATACGCGGGTAATGGTTCAGTCAAACCGCTTGATGCTGGCAAAAATGAATCAGGAAAAAATGAATTTCCCTTTACACCTTGGAGTTACCGAGGCTGGCGAAGGAGAAGACGGACGAATTAAATCGGCGGTCGGAATAGGTGCTTTATTGGCAGATGGAATAGGAGATACCATCAGAGTTTCATTAACGGAAGCTCCCGAGGAGGAAATACCGGTTGCTAAAAAGCTTGTCGATCATTTTAAGGAGAGAGAAAGTCACAAAGAGATTAAAGCCATCAATGAAATTCCAGTTAACTTTTTTGAATATACCAAGAGAAAAACGAATAAGGTATCGAATATTGGTGGTGATCAAAGCCCAATAGTTATTGCTAAAAAGGAAAGTAAAAATGATTTAGTTCCTGAGTTTGTGTATGTGGGCGATCAATTTGTTATTGACTCAAGCAATGTAAATTCCACATTTATTATTGACGAAAGTGGATGGGATCAGCATATTTTTCATAACGACAATGTGGTTCCTTTATTTAAATCGATGAATGATTTTTATTTTTCGGAGAACCAATCAGATCGGTTAAATTTTCTTCAAATCAATTGCAATGAAATTAACCATGAAAATCTTCAAAAAATAAGGAATTTCAAAAATCTTGTACTAATTCTTGAAACTAAGCATACAAATGGTTTTGCAGACCAACGAGCAGCTTTTCTCAGATTATTAGAAGATAAATGCGATATTCCTGTTATTATCAAAATAACGTACAAAGAAAATACCTTGGAAGACCTACAATTAAAGGCAGCCAGCGATATTGGCGGATTGTTTCTGGATGGTTTTGGTGATGGAATATGGTTAGAAAACCTGGGGGCAGTTGATGAGCAAGACATGATAAATACCTCCTTTGGGATTTTACAGGCAAGTAGAGTTAGAACTTCCAAAACAGAATATATTTCATGCCCCGGATGCGGCAGAACACTTTTCGATTTGCAACATACCACCAAGGAAATTCGCGAAAAAACATCACATCTTAAGAATTTAAAAATCGGAATCATGGGATGTATTGTAAACGGACCAGGAGAAATGGCCGATGCCGACTACGGTTATGTGGGAGCAGGACCGGGAAAAATTACCCTTTATAAAAATAAGGAAGTGGTAAAAAAGAACATTCCTGAAGAAAATGCGGTTGAGGAATTGATACAATTGATTAAGGATAATGGGGATTGGCCTGAATAATTATATGTCATTCCGTGCCGAGACCCGGAATCTAATGAAACAATCATCAATGGATCCCCGATCAGGTCGGGGATGACAGTTTGATTATTCATACTTCGACAAGCTCAGTGTGACATGCTTTAAATGCATTGAGTCATATTGAGCCTGTCGAAATATGATTTGTGAATATGTAATAAATTAAAACTGGATTGTATATATAATTGTTGGGAAAATTGGCAGTTGATAGCCATATTCTATTTCTTGAGTCATATCGTCATAGTACTCCATAACAAAAGCCTGGTTGTTCGTAGCATTCTGAAAATCAAGCTTTAACTCATGTGTTGTTTTCTCCCTGTTTCTTCTGTATGTTAATGCAAGATTCAGAATAAAAATATCATCGGCTTTTTTGGTGAAATACTCACCATCCTGAACTTTACCATATCCTGCATCAATTGAAGCTTGCAGATCTATTGGAGAATATCTGTGTCCGCCGATATAAGATACCTTGGTGTTGAATCCAATGGTCTTATTTTTCGATTCCTTACCAACTTTCCACTCTTTACCAAATAAAAAGTTTCCTGCATAATTTCCATTAAAACGTGAATTTCGTAATTCACCATCTAATGTTTTAATTTTTGAATCGTATAACGATCCGGTAAGCAAGAAATAGTAGTTGTTTGCAAAAAATCTTTCGAGGGTTAATTCTAAGCCATAGTTATAACCGGTTCCTTCATTTACTAAATCTTTATTGATAAAACCTCCTACTTCATTGTTTAATGCAAACATACTGTTTGGATCATTTTCTACGGCTAAATTGTATAAATGCTGATAATAAAGCTCTACTTTTAAATTAACATTTTTACTAATACGGTTCGAGTAAGCTAAAACATAGTGCATAGATTTTGATAATCCGAGGTTTTCGTTTGGAGTAGAAAACAATCCAGTAGTTGTATCTTCTACGGTAGCAAAATAGGTTGAAATACTTTCTACTTTGCTGTGGATTCCAAAACCAAGACTCAATGATTGCTTAGGAGTAAAATTCCAGTCTAAACCCAAACGTGGTTCAACGGAATTGCTGTTGTTTAATAAAAAGTGCATGTAATGCAGACCTGAAACCAGGGTTAGCTCCTCTGTAATACGATATTTCCAATTCGCATAGGCCTGAATTAAGCCTGCTCTTCCATTGGCATCAAGATCTGTTGTAATGATTCCTGTATTTAAAGCATCTCCTTTGGCAAACATATTGTATCCTAAATCAGAATAGGTAATGCCGGCTTTTATTCTATGGTGTGCATTAATTTTAGAGTTGATGTTTGTTGATGCTCTTAGCGTAGTATTTAAAAACTCATCGTAGTATGCTAAATACCAGTCTCCTGTATTGTCTACTTTGTTATAATCGTTATCATTTCGGGTGCCCGAAGCAGAGATAAAACTTGTAACAAATGTATTGTCGTTTATTGGATAAATGTGTTTTACTGCTGCAAAACCAAGATCAGCGCCAAAATCAGAAGTTCGTGTTAAAGAGTCTTCGTTTTCTTCAGCAAAATCTTCCTGGAAAATGCTGCTTAAACCTCCAAATCCAAGAATTTGAAATGTTCCAGCCTTTTTGGTTGGCAAATGAAACTTGAACGACAGGTCCTGGTATTTTGGAACGCCGTAATAATCTACGATTCCTGCCCGATCCAAAAGGTCAAGCGAAGAGTAACGATAATTAATTAAATATGAACCCTTATAATTTTTGCTGAATGGGCCTTCGATTGTTGCTTCCATGCCAATAAAACCTAATGATGCAGAATATTCTCTTTTTTCATTGTTTCCATTACGAAGCTTCATATCAAAAACACCAGAATACGCATTTCCATATTCAGGAGCAAATGCACCCGAAAAGAAATCAGAATTGTTAAGCATAGCACTATTTAACGCATTGATAGGACCTCCGGTAGAACCTTCGTTTGAAAAATGGTTGGGGTTTGGGATATCCATACCGTCTAGTTTCCAAAGAATACCTTTTGAAGAGTTTCCGCGAACAACAATATCATTGTTTCCCATGGCATCGCCCGTAACGCCGGCATATCCTGAAACCATGCGAGCTGGATCGTTAAAGGATCCTGCATAACGTTTCGTTTCTTCAACAGAAAATGCTTTAGCACTTACCATGGCCATCTCATTTAGTGGTTCTGATTTATGTGCATTAGCTGTTATTACCGCTTCTTCTAATTTAATTAAGGATTCTTTAAGTTCAATTTCTAAAACGATTTCCTTTCCTGAGCCTACAAGTAAATTTGGAACAAATCTTTCTTCATAACCCATACAGGTAATTTTTAGATCAACACGTC
>PKTC01000079.1 GCA_002869305.1 Marinilabiliales bacterium | reverse complement strand
AATTAATATATATAATGCAATTAACTTATTTATCCTGAATTGTTTAGTTTTAGAATACGAAAAGTAGAATATTATAATGAAAATAATTAAAACTGAAACAATGGACAGATCGGAAACCCATATTGCTATGATATAAATAATAGTGATTGATAGTAAAATTAGGGGTGTAGTATATAATCTTGAATCGTTTAGATTTAATTTATTTAAAAGAAATATAGAAAACCCAATTAAGCTATATTGCATGCCAATAGGATATCTTGTTAATTCGATAAAACAAATGGGAGGAAAAAACCAGATTAAAGAAAAAAATATTTTTGTTAATTTATTACTAAATAAGCTAGAGAAACCAACATATCCTAGAATAAGAAGAATGTAATTAGAAATAGAAACAGAAAATACTGGTGAGATTCCTAAAATCTTATGTGGTATCTGAGATATTAAAGGAATTAAAGTTCCTCCTCGATCTTGTCCCCAACAATAAAAATCTTGAGGTAATTTATAATAATAAGTCATTAAAATATTTAACGCATCATCAGAATTTAGAAGGGGATAAAATCTAGATGAATAAATAAAAAATGAAGCGAATATTATCGTAATTAAGGTTAGGTAAAATAATATTTTTTGGACTCTCATATTTGTCGATAAGATGAAAGTATTAAAATTACAATATTTCACCCTTTTTCAAAACATCAATAATTGAGGGATATGTATATTGAATTAAGGTATAAACTTCTTTAGGTTTTACCCATTTAACTTCAGTAATATCTTCCTCAACTTGAGGAACAGGCTCTTGTATTCCATTGTGAATCATCTGATACCAGTATGTTTTTTTTAAGATATCTTTCCCTTTAAGCTGGTAAGTATGATAAGTTATTTCCAATGATCTCTGGATTTCAAGATCCTCAATGCCGCACTCTTCTTCAACTTCTCTTATAGCAGCCACTTCTGGTAGTTCGTTTTTTTCAATTTTTCCTTTAGGTAAATCCCACTTACCACGCCTGAAAATCATTAATATGTTTTGATCTTTATCTTTAACCAATCCTCCGGCAGCTTCAATTATTTTATAAAAACTGGAAAATTCATTAAAGACCATATCTATATCTTTGCAAACAACATATAAATCATTGAGCTCTTCAAGAATTAAAAAATCATCAATTGCTATTTTAAGTTGCTTCTTATTTGAGTAATGATGAATCTTGTGATCATTAGGTTCAATAATATTTTGATCATTTTCAACAAAAAAAACTGTTCGATCCTTGTAAAAAACTTTATACATTTGCGTTATGGAAAATTTAGAGAAAAGAATTGCTCAATCCTTATTACAAATTAAGGCAATAAAGTTGCAACCTGCAAATCATTTTACATGGGCTTCGGGGTGGAAATCACCCATCTATTGCGATAATCGTAAAACCCTTTCTTATCCAGAAATCAGAAATGAAATCCGAGATGGATTTGTTCAAATAATTAAAGAAAAATATGGAACCCCGGATTACATTGCAGGAGTTGCAACTGGAGCTATTGCGATTGGTGTTCTAGTTGCTGAAGCTATGAATTTACCTTTTGTTTATGTTCGCCCAAAACCAAAAGAGCATGGTTTAGGAAATATGATCGAGGGTGAAATTAAGCCTGGCAAAAAAGTAGTAGTAGTTGAGGATTTAATCTCTACGGGTAAAAGCAGTTTAAAAGCAGTTGAAGCATTAAGAAATGCAGAAGTAGAAGTTTTAGGTATGGTTGCGATATTTACATATGGTTTCTCGGTTTCTGAAAAGAATTTTAATGAATCGAATGTTACCTTAAATACTTTAAGCAATTACCAAGTATTAATAAATTCAGCCTTGGAAACAAACTACATACAAGAATCGGATGTAGAGACCTTAAAAGATTGGAGAAAAGACCCGGAAAACTGGAATAAATAGCTTTCAAATAGAACTTTTAAATAAAAATATACATGAGTAAATATACGAGCAAGATAGGTAAGATTAATAAGTCAGACGAGTTGATTTATACTTTTTTAACTAATTTCAATAACTTAAAATCAATTGTTCCTAAGGATAAAGTCAAAGATTTTGAAGCAACCGACGATACTTGCAAATTTAAGATAGAGGGTATTGGACAGGCAGGTTTAAAAATTATTGAAAAGGAACCAAACAAGCTAATAAAAATTACCAGTGATGGTAAGTCTCCATTTAGTTTCTTTTTCTGGATTCAGTTAAAACCCATGGAGGGTGAAGAAAAGGCAACAGCTATTCGACTAACTATTGATGCTAACTTAAATCCAATGATGAAAATGATGGTAGCAAAACACTTGCAAAAAGGAATTGATGCTATGGTAGATCAGATTGTTGTGTTTTTTAACGAAAAAATGAAAGAAGACAAGTAATTAAATTACGAATTCTATTTCTTTAAAATCAAATTCTAGTTTTTCATTTTCCAGGGTTTCGATTTGCAAATAACCAAATTCACTAACTCCAGTAATTTTAGCTTTTAACAATCGGTCTTTAATTTTATAGTTGTGAGTAGAATTGAATCGATACAGGCATTTCAGATATTCCGTGTTAATCTCTTCAAATTGATTTTGGATTAGTTTTTTATAAAAGAAACGAATGCTTGATCTTAATTTTACAATTTCCTGTTCAATTAAATAATTCTTTCCGGTAATTTGTTTTAAAGAAACAGGATTTGGAGCATCGCTGGTAAACACAGTCTGATTGAGGTTTAACCCAATACCTACTATACTTTGTTTAATACTATTTCCTTTTATTACATTCTCGATTAATATACCGGCGAGTTTTTTATCTTGACAATAAATGTCGTTTGGCCATTTAACTTTTATATGATTTGTTTTTGCTGACACATAGTCAACTAGTCCTAATGAAATGACCTTTGAAAGCAAAAAATGTTTGTCTAGTGGAAGATCGGTAGGATAAAGCACTAAGCTAACTAAAAGGTTTTTACCTTTTTCACTTTCCCAGGAGTTGCTTCCCTGTCCCTTACCACGACTTTGATATAATGCTGAAACAATTGATCCTTCTGAAAAATCTGATTTCTTTAGAAGACCTGAAAAATAAGAATTTGTAGAATCAAGCTTATCAAGTGCAATAATTTTTTGCCAACTTTCCATTTAACAGTTTTTAGGTAAAGTTATTTCTAAATCTGACAAAAGATAAAAAATCATGACAATTTCTTAAAAAAAGAGCTCGAAAATCACAAAAAAATGACAATTTTACCGTGTAAACAAAACTATTCTGTAATCTGTTTAAAAGGAATGGTTTTTGATTATAGAAGTGGTTCAGTAACATAATAGAAATAAAGGGTAAATTCATTACCTTTGCCCAAAATAAAACATGAATGGTTAAACGAAAGAGCGAAGAAAAAACAAATACCTTAGAAATAGTTAACGCAGCAATAGAAGGAATCCTCAAGAAGAAGGGAAAAGATCCTGTTAGTTTAGATCTTACCGAAATAGAAAATTCAGTTTGTAAATACTTCATAATTTGTCATGGCGATTCTAATACTCAGGTCGAAGCAATTGCCGATTCTATATTAGAAGTTGTTAGAGAAGAAACAGGTGAGAAAGCCTGGCATAAAGAAGGTTTAAATACCGCAACCTGGGTTTTACTTGATTATAGCGATGTTGTGATACATATATTTCAAAAACAATACAGAGATTTTTACAAATTAGAAGAACTGTGGGCTGACGCAAAACTTACACAGTATGATGATAATAAAAGTAATGGAGAAATTAAATAATGGCTGAGAATAAAAATTATAATAAAAATTCCAAAAATACTGACAAAAAAGATTCGAATAAACCAAAGCAAAAATTTAATGTATATTGGATTTATGGTTTAATTGCTGTTGTATTTATTGGGTTACAACTTTTAAGTTTTTCACCAAAACCAACTGAAATATCCATGCAGGAATTTGAGCGGGATATGCTTAAAAGTGGAGATGTAGAAAAAATAGTTGTTGTAAATAAAGAGCGAGCTAATATTTATATTAAGCAAGATCGTTTATCTGATCCTAGATACAAAGATTTATTTGAAGACAGTTTTGCACGTTCGCCAAAAGATGGTCCTCATTTCTTTTTTACCATTGGTTAAATGGAATATTTTGAGAAGTGGATGAGCGAGGCTCAAGATAGTTATCTCAAAGGTGAATACATTGAAATAAGTTACAAGACACAACCAAACTACATGCGTGATATTATTGGCTGGTTACTTCCAATATTTATCATATTGGCAATCTGGATCTTTATTTTTAGAAGAATGTCAAAAGGTGGCGGAGGAGCTGCTGGCGGAAATATATTCAGTGTAGGAAAGTCAAAAGCTCAATTATTTGATAAAGAAAGCACTGTTAAAGTGGATTTTTCAGACGTTGCAGGATTGGAAGAAGCTAAAATTGAAGTACGTGAAATCGTTGATTTTCTTAAAACACCAAAGAAATACACAGATCTGGGCGGTAAAATTCCCAAAGGAGTATTATTAGTAGGCCCTCCCGGTACAGGAAAAACATTAATGGCTAAAGCTGTAGCAGGCGAAGCAAATGTTCCATTTTTCTCTATGTCAGGATCTGATTTTGTTGAAATGTTTGTTGGAGTTGGGGCATCTCGTGTACGTGACTTATTTAAACAAGCAAAGGAGAAAGCACCTTGTATTATTTTTATTGATGAAATAGATGCTATCGGACGGGCTCGAGGTAGAAATCCAAATTTTGGATCGAATGATGAGCGCGAAAACACTTTAAACCAGTTACTAACCGAAATGGATGGTTTTGGTAATAATGTAGGAGTTATCATTATGGCAGCAACCAACCGTGCCGACATTCTCGATAAAGCTTTAATGAGAGCAGGTAGATTCGATCGTCAGATTCATTTGGAATTACCTGATATCAATGAGCGTAAAGATATTTTCAAAGTTCATTTAAAACCAATCAGGTTAGAAACCAACTTGGATGTTGATTTTCTTTCGAAACAAACTCCTGGATTTTCGGGTGCTGATATAGCAAATGTTTGTAATGAGTCGGCATTGATTGCTGCCAGAAAAAATAAAAAAGTTGTTGAACGCCAGGATTTTCTTGATGCAGTGGATCGTATCGTTGGTGGAATGGAACGCAAAACAAAAATCATTACAAGGGAAGAGAAAAAAACCATTGCATTTCACGAAGCTGGCCATGCAACTGTGAGCTGGTTGTTAGAGCATGCACATCCACTCGTTAAGGTAACAATTATTCCTAGAGGTCGCGCTTTAGGAGCAGCATGGTATTTACCTGAAGAGAGACAGATTACAACTCGTGATCAATTATTGGATGAAATGTGTGCTGCCCTTGGAGGCCGTGTGGCTGAAGAGCTTATATTCGGAAAAATATCAACAGGAGCAATGAATGACCTTGAAAAAATTACAAAACAAGCTTATGCCATGATAGCATATTTTGGAATGAGTAATAAAGTAGGCCATATTAGCTTTTACGATTCTTCAGGTCAATCTGACATGGCTTTTACAAAACCATATAGTGAGAAAACTGCTGAATTAATTGACACTGAGGTTAAAAATTTAATAGAGGAAGCGTATAAACGTTCTCAGGATATTTTGAAAAAACATAAGGATGGATTAACACAATTGGCAGAAATATTGCTTGAGAAAGAAGTTATTTTTACCGAAGATCTGGAAAGAACCTTTGGAAAACGCCCATGGAAAACACAACATGAAAAAGAGGCGGAAATAAAAAAGGAAATAGAGGAGAAGAAAAAACAGGAAGAACAAAAGAAGAAAAAGGTTAAAAAACCTGTAAAAAAGGTTAAAGAAGATAAGACAGATCAAGAAAAAGAAAATTAAAAAATTGTAGTTTGAGTAATTTAGTTGTACGGACTATAACAGGAATCATATTTTTAGTCGTTGTTGTAGGATCAATAATCCTTAGTGAATATAGTTTCTTTCTTTTATTTGAATTAATTATTCTTGGTGCAATGTATGAGTTCTATACATTGGCTCAAAAGAAAGGTTTTAAACCACAAAGAACATTCGGAATGGTAATTGGCGCATTTATTTTTGCTTCCACTTACCTGTATGTTAATAATTACATCGACTCTAAGCTGTTTTTGTTTTTCATTCCGCTTATTATAGGTACATTTATTGTTGAATTATATAGAAAATCCGAATATGTTTTTGTTGATATTGGATTCACAGTTTTAGGCATTTTGTACATAGCAGTACCCTTATCTTTTTCAAATCTGATTGTATTCTCTGAAGATCAAAATTATAATTGGCAGCTTCTATTAGGCTTCTTCTTTTTAGTATGGTCATTCGACACTTTGGCATATGTGTTCGGCGTTTCTTTCGGAAAGCATAGGCTGTTCGAAAGAATATCGCCTAAAAAATCATGGGAAGGTTTTATTGGAGGCACTATTTCTAGTATCGGAATAGCATATATTATTTCAATATTCTTAGTAGACTTAAGTTTCATGCAATGGGCTGTTTTATCCATTCTAATTTCTGTTTTTGGAACTTATGGAGATTTGGTTGAATCATCATTTAAAAGGAATATCGACGAAAAGGACTCAGGTAGTTTATTACCTGGCCATGGAGGTGTATTAGATCGTTTTGATGCTGTGTTTTTTACCTTGCCACTATTTTATTTATATTTACAGTTCGTATAGTAAATATTTATTTCATAAAAAATGACAATACATAAAGAAGGAAGATCAATAGTTGCAGTGGTTTTT
>PKTC01000394.1 GCA_002869305.1 Marinilabiliales bacterium | reverse complement strand
TTTTTGTCCCAGCCTTTCCAGCGTTAGCTTTAATGCTTTCTCTCCAACTCCTTCGCTTATTAATTGATCATAATTAAGAGAAGATTCCCACCAGTAACCTTGTGGTCTTGAATCTCCATCTTTTACCGACACAGAAGCCACCACTGAATAACTGGTATTTTCCTTGTCACCTTCAAATCCATTGCTGGCAACCATAACCATTCCACTATAACTGTCATTATAACTTGCTGTCATGGAAATAATCCGCTCGTCTTTTCCTAAAACTTCTTTTTCAATCTGGAAGGCATGCTTCACTTTCTCCTGTGGGTCAAGATTCCAAAACTCGGGATCAACCGTTTTCAGTTCTTTTCCGCCGCCTTTGTAATAAAGTTCCTGATCGGGTAGGGTCCTGAATTCATCTTCAGCCAAAAACCGGGTTCCTGAAATAGCATCCTTAATAAACTGTTCCAAATCTTCCTTATTATTTAGCCTGTTGGTGGAAATGGATGAATATTTGTTTTCTACATACAAATCAATACTCATGCTGTTCTGATTTGCTTCTTGTAGTTTATCGATCTTGTTATCTCGTACTTCAATTTCACTCGAATTGTTGTTCGAAATAGAAACACGGGCTGCTTCTGCACCATTATTAAGTGCAAATTCCATGGCCCATCTTGCAAGTTTATATTTTTCTTTCTTAGTCATGTTTTGATGTTTTTAGAATTATGCACTTACTCCTCCAACGGTTAATTTTTTAACAAGTACTGTAGGGATTCCCATGGTAACAGGTACGCCTTGTCCGCCTTTACCACATGTTCCCAGGCCGTTTTTGATTTTGGCATCTCCGGCGGCCATCGTAATATCGGCAAGCGCCTTCGGACCATTCCCTATAATATTGATATCCTTAATTGGCATGGTCTTTTTTCCATTCTCAATCAGGTAGCCTGACTTTACAAAGAAAGTGAAATCACCAGCACCTATATTGACCTGACCATTGGTGAAATTGTCAACGTATACACCATAGTCAACGCTCGCAATAATATCGTCTACGCTGTGAGGTCCTGACTCCATGTGTGTGATCCGCATGCGAGGTAAGGGAGAAAATCTGAATGATTGTCTGCGTCCGTTTCCGGTTGGTTCAACACCATAGAAATTTGAACTCATCCTGTCATGTATATAACTCTCCAATTTTCCATCCTTCACAAGGTGAATTTTCATTACATCATTTCCTTCACCATCGATATTGAGCGAGCCACGATTGTTATCAAGGGTACCATCCTCTATAATGTTGATGAAATCTTGTGCTATGCTTTTTCCCATTTTATCGGAAAAGATGGAAGTTCCCTTGCGGTTAAAATCTGCCTCGAAAGCATGACCCATAGCTTCATGCAACAGTATTCCTGAACCTCCGGCCCCAAGTACAACGGGCATTTCACCCGCTTTAGGTTTTCCTGCGCCGAAAAGAATGTTGCACTGATCAACAGCCTCTTGTGCTAATTCTTCAATCAAAGAGTCGTCAAGGAATTCAAAGCCTTTCCTGAAACCTCTTGAACTAAAAGAATTCTCGATCTGTCCGTCTTTCTCCATAACGCATATCACTGCTAGTTCGGCCATGGGACGATAATCGCAAGTAAGCAGTCCTTCGGAGTTGTAGAACAAGATATAGTCTATCGTGTCAATTTGATATACGGTAACTTTGCTTACTTTTTCATCAAGATCAAATACCGTGTCATTCATTTTTTGTACAAATGGTATCTTTTGTTCAACTGAAGTATCTTCCCATTTTTGTGCGACCTTATAATAATTGGGAGGAAGCTTTTCGTGCAGATGACTTTGCTTGAAAGTCATTGGATCGTTGGCAATATTTGAAGCAGTTTTTGCAACTTTCTGCATATCTTCAAGACTTGTACTTTCAGTGTATGCATATCCGGTTTGATCTCCCTTGAGAGTTCTTACTCCAACGCCGTAATCCACATCTGAATACGACCGGTTAACTTTTCCATCCTGGAGCACCAGGTAATTAGTTATCCGATGCTGGAAAAACAGGTCAGAATAATCTCCTCCTTTTGACATTGCTTCAGAAACAACTTTTTGAAGCATCTGAGGAGTTACTTGAAAATGGTCAAGATAGCTCTGAATATCAGGAGAAATGTGGAGGTTATCGCAAGATTTGAGTAAGGGTGGCAGCAACATCGCTCCAGCGGTTGCTGTGCCAATAGTTTTTATAAAACTTCGTCTGTCCTGGATCATCATAATTTGATTTGATTATTAATTAGAGACAATTGCTTGAAAGGACAAGTTACAAAAAATCTGTGAATTAATTAACAAAAGGTTTTCTTTAACATAAAGCACACCCATTCGGAATTGTCGCAGGATGTAACAATTGTGCATCCTGAAGTTATTTCCTGATATGTGAGTAAAAATATTTTCGAATCTGCTTTAAGAAGAAGTCAGTTTATAAAACATATTGAACTATCAGGGGATAAAAGACTATCGTTTTGTTGGTTAGAAATCTCTGAAGAAGCATTCATTAAGAAGCATAACTAGCTAGAAACTCACACGAACCAAAAAAAAAAGACTCCTAGTTTCCTGGAAGTCTTTTTGTGCCTGTGGGCCCACCTGGGCTCGAACCAGGGACCCCCTGATTATGAGTCAGGTGCTCTAACCAGCTGAGCTATGGGCCCGATTTGTACTATGACAAATTTCGGAGTGCAATATTAACGAAATGTTATTAAATACGCAATACTTTTCAAAAAAAATCAAATAAAGAGCGTTAAATTTTTTTAAGAGTAGTTAAAAGCAAATCAATAACATTGTGCACATTCTCTTTAAATATTTCCAGCACAGCCTCCCAGGTAACTGCTTCTTCATCTGTTTTCCAACAATCGTAATCGGTGCTCATGGCAATAGCAGCATAGGGTATTCCTATTTCGTTGGCCAAAATTACTTCCGGGGCAACCGACATATTAATTACATCTGCTCCCCACATGCGGAACATATTGGATTCGGCACGAGTCGAGAACCTGGGTCCTTCAATACTTATTACTGTTCCTTTTTTGTGATGGTTTATATTTAATTCTTCGGCCGACGAAATCAACAATTTTCTGATTTTTTCATCGAAGGGATCGGCCATAGGAGTGTGTTTCATTTCTCCATTTTCAAATGTGTCGTGGAAAGTTGTAATTCTGTGTTTGGTAAAATCAATAAACTGGTCTAAAATAACCAAATGTCCACGATCAATTTCTTCGCGCAAACTTCCGCAGGCGGTTGTGGCTAAAATAAAGTCACAGCCCTGTTCTTTTAAGGCCCATATATTGGCCCTGTTATTTACCTGTGTTGGAGGGATGGTATGTCTTTTCCCATGCCTCGATAAAAGAACCACATCCACATTTCCAATTTTACCTTCGGTTAATTCAACCGATCCGTAAGGAGTTTCTAATTTATTGATTTCTGCTGATTTCAAAATATTAGGATCTTCTAATCCCGATCCTCCAATGATTGCAACTTTTGCCATATTATAAATTGTTATATTGTCTTAATAATAGATCATAAGCTTCTTGCAGGTTTTTCCCATAACTTATGATTCCTTCCGGGTGTCCACCCATCATAATAATTCCCTGTTGCGTTTTAGAAAGCCTGGCAATTTCAAAAGCCATTTCAGGTGTTCCAAACGCTGCTTGTTGCGCTGTTGAGGGCAAAACGTTTAGTAATTGCTCCCACAGCTTTTCATGGTGAACATGTAAAACCGCGCCCACATTTTTATTGGATTCATATATGGCCGCATGACTCATCGATTCCGAAGAGGCCTTGCTTAATCCCTGGCACCAAACCTGGTTGTTCTGGATGTTAAAATCTTTTACCAGCGCATAATGTTTTTTTTCTAAATCAGCAATACTTCCTGTTGCCGATCCAGAGATAACAAACTCATTATTTTGCTGTCGGATACTCAAATTTCCAAATCCAATCCCATCAGGATATACTCCAATGAATCCTAAATCAAAAAGTTGTTTTCGAATGGAATTGATAGCGTTAAAATCTTCATCTCTGAAGTCGAAAGCATTTTCGTTCCAAACTAAATTAAATTTTATATATCCTTCATCAGGTTTTATCATCATCACTTGTATTCTATTCCCACTTCTACAGGCTCAGTGTGACCGGTTATTGTAACAAAATTGTCATACTGAGCTTGTCGAAGTATAGACAATTTTCTGCTTTTATTATAATTATATACGTTTCAATTTTTTGGAAACGCTTATGGTTCTTACCCAAAAAGTCAGAATACTGTCATTCCCTTGAAGAAGGGAATCTCATTTTTAATGGTTTTATCGTCAACAATGAGATCCCCAATCAAGTTGAGGATGACAATAAAAGACTTTTTGGGCATTTCTATTTATTCAATTTCTCAATATCATTCATGTTAGCCTTAGCAACTCCTTTCTCGGTTATGAGCGCTGTAACATATTTTGCCGGTGTAACATCAAAACCATAATTTAAAGCAGGGCTATTTTCTGAAGTTATACGCACCCGGGTAATTTCATCATTATTCCATCCTTCAACATATTTAACCTCGTCTGGATCGCGCTGTTCAATGGGGATATTTTTAATCCCATCTTCCATTTCAAAATCTATGGTCGACAAAGGCAAAGCTACATAAAACGGAATGTTATTATCATGCGCTGCCAGGGCTTTTAGATAGGTTCCTATTTTGTTAGCCACATCGCCATTAGCACTTGTTCTGTCACTTCCAACAATCACCATATCAACCATTCCTTTTTGCATTAAAAGTCCACCGGTATTATCCGCAATAACCGTGTGTGGAATGCCTTGCTGCTCGAGTTCATAAGCCGTTAAGCGAGCGCCTTGATTACGTGGTCGGGTTTCATCAACCCATACATGAATTTTAATGCCTTTTTCATGGGCCAGATACATAGGAGATGTAGCTGTTCCATAATCAACACATGCCAGCCAGCCAGCATTGCAATGGGTTAAAATATTGACCGTTTCTCCTTTTTTGGCTTTTGATATTTCTTGGATGAACCGAACGCCGTTTTTGCCAATCTTTTTACAATTTTCTATTTCGTCTTGTTTTAGCTGATTAGCTATTTCAAAAGCAACTTTTGTTTTTTCATTAATTGATTTGGCCGATTTTATTTTATCTAAAACCAGGTCAACGGCAAATTTTAAATTTACAGCGGTGGGTCTCGAAGATTTTAAATATTGCGAAAATTCATTGATTTTCGTTGTTAAATTATCCTTCTCATTTAAATGCAACAAGCCCAAATACATTCCATAAGCAGCAGTAACACCAATTAAGGGAGCTCCTCTTACGCACATATCTTTAATCGCAATAAATGTATCTGCAATTGTTTTTAAATCTCTAATCTTAAACTCAAAAGGTAGAAGCCTTTGGTCAATTACCTGAATGGTTTTTGGATCGTTTTCCTTGACCCATATGGTATGATAATGTTTTCCGTTAATATGCATTGAAAATGATTTTTGATAAAAGTACAAAAAGACCGATTAATCTTTAAATGATTTTTATTTTTGTAAGCATAAATTTAAGATTATGCAAAAAGAAACTATTAAAAACATCATACTCGACTTGGGAGTTGTAATCATTAATATTGATACAGATCGCACCGTTAACGCAATGAAAGGTTTAGGATTTACTAATTTTCAGGAAAGTTATACCTTGTTTAAACAAACAAATCTTTTCGATCAATTGGAAAAAGGCCTTATTGACTCATATCATCTTAGAAAAGAATTAAGAAAACACATTCAAAAAGAAGTGTCGAATCAGGAGTTTGATGAGGCCTGGAATGCTATGCTACTTGATTTTCCCAAGGATAGAATTGAATTCATAAAAAATTTAAGCAAAAATTATAATGTGTATTTATTAAGCAACACCAATGAAATACATTATAAGCAGTATATAAAAGATTTCAAAAAGGAATATGGTTTTGATTTTAACAGTTTGTTTCTCAAAACATATTATTCATATCAATTAGGAATGAGAAAACCTGATATCAATATTTTTGAGTTTGCTATAAAAGATAGTGGTTTAAAACCACAGGAAACTTTGTTTATAGATGATTTAGAAGTAAATATTAAATCTGCACAAAAAACAGGCTTGCAAACCATTTGGTTAGATGTTAGTAAAGGGGATGATCTTTTAAAAGTGTTAGATGGATTTTAGTATCCATACAGATTTGATCTCTGAATTTTCCCTTAACTTATAAAGCTTTTTTAGAGCTTCTGTTTCGTCGGAATATGTATATATTGAAATCCGAATTAGATTTTTGCCCGAATGAATAATTTCCGGGTTATATCCTTTAGACGCTAATTCTTTAGAGAATTTTTCAGCATTTTCCATCTTCTTGAAACTACCTGCTATAATATTAAATTGCGAATATTTAGGCTTTGCTTCTTCTTTAGAGGGTTCTTCATAATAAAGAGCATCTTTTTTATCCGTGTTATCATCTATAGAATGAACAATCAGTGCCTTAAGGCTATCGGCTCGTGCAATGCTATCCAGGTTTTTTTCTGTATTTTTTATTACCGAAGTATCCGTTGCAATTTGTTCAAATTCCTGAGAAAATGAAAAAATAGAATAATCTGAGAATCCCTTAGTAAAATACCAGGCCGATGCTATTAGTAAGATCAATGTGATTGCTGATGAGCCAAAAACAATAACTTTTTTATAAGATTTTTTTGGTTTAATCGGTTTTTGCTCAGTTTTTGGGATCGGATTTTGTTTTGCTTTTACCGAGGTTAGTCCGAATGAATCTGTTAATAA
>PKTC01000343.1 GCA_002869305.1 Marinilabiliales bacterium | reverse complement strand
GCATCCATGGCTGTATTTCCGCCACCAATGATCACAACATTTTTGCCAATTCCGGTTTCTTCTTGTTTTTTGGCTTGAAATAAGAATTGTAAGGAATCTAGAACACCTTTCGAGTTAATTCCTTCCAATTGAAAAGGAGCTGATAGCTGGGCACCAACCCCTACAAATAGATAATTATAGTTTTCTTTAACTTCTTTAAATTTAGATTCATCGATTGGGCTATTATAATGAATTTGAACTCCTAAATCGGTAACTCTTTTAAAATCTTTTGCAATAGCTTCATCTGTTAGGCGAAATCCTGGAATGGCATACTGAACCATTCCACCTGCTTTTGATTTCGACTCAAATACTTCAATATTAAATCCAGCTAAGGCCAAATAATATGCAGCCGATAAGCCAGAAGGACCAGCCCCAATAATGGCAACTTTTACATTATTTTTTTCTGAAGGACTTAATTTAATTTCATCCTGTTCTGAGATAAAACGTTTTACTTCACGAATCAGAAGTGAATCGTGATAATTTACACGAGTACATTTATTTTGACATAAATGATCGCATACCATACCAGTAATGGAAGGAAATGGATTTGTTCTTAATATTACCTCATATGCTTTATTAAACTCACCATTAGATGTGAAGTACATATAATCCGGAATATCCTGATTGGTTGCACAGGTATCTTTACACGGTGCGGAGATACAATCGAAATTGCCTAAGTTTCTATCTGTTTTAATATCCGGATCCTTGATTGCTTTCCTTTGGTAAAGCCTTGATTTTATTACTTCTTCGGCATAATGATTTAAGTTTTTTAAAGATGATTCTTTTGTTAAATTCTCGAAAGATCCATTGCTAATTAATTCCTCGAAATACTGATTTAACCTCATATAACCACCTGGCTTTAAAATATCGGTTGATATCGTCACGGTTTTAAAACCACAAGCTAAGATATCCGATACATTAAAGGCATGTGCTCCACCTGAAAATGAAAGCTTCAATTCTCCCTTAAAATCGTTTTGTAATTTTTTAGCAACATTAATAGAGATTGGATGCAACGCTCTTCCACTCATGTACATCATATCTATACCAGAGCCAAAAACTGATTTGTTATTTAGTGACTCCAATGTATTGGTTAGCTTTAAGCCAAACTCTAAATCGTTTTTAGATGCTATTTCCCTTAAAGATTGAATTATTTTTAAAGCATCATCATATTTTAAATCATGCTCAAAGGCAATATCAGGAACCTGTGTTTTGAATTTAAGTTTTTCATTTAGAATTTCTCTTAATTTTTCTGGTCCAAGTAAGGTGGGATTTAATTTAACATAAGTATGGAGGTTTTTTTCTGTTAACAAATATTTTGCTATATCTTCAATCTCATTTGCAGGGCAACCATGCATGGTGGATAAGGTAATGTTATTAGAGATTTGAGAAGGAATATCAATTGTTTCAATTTGAGGATAGATATTTTTTATTTCACAGATCTTTTCCGATAATTCTTTGTAACAATCCTTCATCTTTTCAAAGAACCACTGCACATTATCTTTTAAAATGCCTTCCAGATTGTAACCAACACTCATGTTAAAAACTGTTCCGATTTCCTTTTTCCATCCAAATTTGTGATTTAACACATGAATTATAATCCATGCATTTAAATATTCGTCAAAGCTTTATTTTACCTTTAATTCCTGAGACCATTCACAGTTGTAGCCTTCATCCTGCATATAAATACAAGGTTTGGCAATTTCAAGTTCATCAAGTGTTTGTATGGTTTTTAGCTCAATATATCGCGAACCTGCTAACCAGGCTGCAACAATATTTTGTGCCATTTGAGAATGAGGTCCAGCGGCAACTCCAATTGGTGAATCTATTGTTTGATTGAATTGCTTTACTTGGAACTGACTGTTCAATGGATTAAAAAAGATTTCATCCGGAATACCAAAAATGCTATTTTTAGTTTTGTATTCGTTTAATATTATCTTTAAAAGATGCTTTATAGAGATTGGGTAGAATTTATCAGTCATTTTATTTTTGTTTCAATTGGTAAACCAAACAAATTTACGCAAAACGGCTGAAATTCTGTAATATCTTCTATATATATACTTTATTTTAGAAAAAATATGAATAAAAGTAAACAAATAGAAAAAGATTATTCTGCTATAATTCTTGCTGCTGGGAAATCAGAACGTTTAGGTTTTCCAAAACTTTCTCTAAAGTATAGTGATCAATACACATTTGTGGAACAGATTGCAAATGAATACAATTTATTTGGATGCAAAGAGATTATTGTTGTAGCAAATCAATCAGGATATAATTACATTAAAAATCACAACTTAAAGTTTCCTAAAAATATACATTTGGTAATTAACGAGTACCCGGAATGGCATCGGTTTTATTCACTAAAAATAGGAGTGAAAGCTCTAAGGGAATCTCATTCTGTAATTGTGCATAATGTTGATAATCCATTTGTGAATCGTAGAGTATTAGATGATCTGCTTAAGAATATTAACACAACGGATTATGTTATTCCTGAATATGAAAACAGAGGTGGACATCCGTTTTTGATTTCCAAAAAAATTGTAAATGATATAAAATTCGTTGAAGAGAATCAGATTCATCTGAAAGAATTTTTAAATCAATACGCCAAGCTAAAAGTTCCTGTTCAGCACGAAGAGGTTTTGGTGAATATAAATACAATGGATGAATATAGAAAGTATTTTGGTCTTACATAAATTGTTCACATTTCGATAAACTCAATATGACAATTTATATTGTCGAGCTGAGGCAGTCGAAGAGTGTAATTGTATATTTTTATTCTTGATAAAGTCTCATCAAAACCTTTTCGGGAGTTAATGGAGAATCAAAATCGATTTTATAGTTTGGATTGAAAGCCCTGATTGCTTTAATCAGTGCAAAATAAGCACCAATTCCATACATAAATGGTGGTTCACCAATGGCTTTGGATCGCAATAATGCAAATTCAGGTCCATCAGTTTTCAAAGCTTTAATTTCAATATTTTTAGGAACTGAGTAGATATCTGGAACTTTGTATGTAGACAGGCTGTTAGATAATAATTTTCCATCTTTTCCAAAGGAAACTTCTTCCATCGTTGTCCAACCAATGCCTTGTACTACTGCGCCTTCAACCTGACCATTATCTATGCTTGTATTCATGCTATTTCCAAAGTCGTGCACAATTTTAACATCGTCAAACTCATAGGTTCCGCGAATGCAATCAAGTGTAACTGTAACAATTGCTGTCCCATAAACATGATAAGCAAATGGATGCCCTGTTTCTTTGGATTTGTCGAAATTGATAATTGGTGTTGCATAGTGGCCGTTTTCTGTTAAGCAAATACGATCTAAAAAGGCTGTTTCGATAAGAAGCTCCCACTGAATATCAGTATTCATACCATTTTTCAAAACAGTCTCATTCTCGATCGATACTTCCGAATGATTGCAGTTTAGCATTTTAGCAGCAGATTGTTTTAACCTATCCAACAATTTATCGCAAGCAATTTTTAAAGCATTACCGTTTAAATCAGCGCCAGAGCTTGCAGCAGTAGGCGATGTATTAGCAACACGTGTAGTATTGGTCGATTCAATTTTAATTCTTTCAGTTCTTATAGAAAAAACTTTCGCTGCCACCTGGATCATTTTCGTATTTACACCTTGCCCCATTTCTATGGCTCCAGTACTGATTCCAACACTGCCATCCTGGTATATATGAACCAGGGCACGTGCCTGATTCATAGGCGTTTTGGTAAATGAAATTCCAAAGCATAATGGCATCATAGCCATTCCTTTTTTGTAGTTAATATTTTTACTATTGAATTCTTCTACTTCCTGCTCAATTTGTTCGATATGATATATTTCAGACGCTGTATCATAGCATTTACCAACATTTACATTTTCAGCAAGCTGTCCATATTGAAAAGTATCTTTTTCTTTTAAAAAGTTACGTTCTTGTATGAGTGTTTTTGAAACATTTAATTCGCAGGCTGCTTTTGCAATGGCAGATTCGATCACGAACATTCCTTGTGGTGCTCCAAACCCACGAAATGCAGTGTTTGGTGGTAAATTTGTTTTGCAACTATAAACTGTAACTTCGGTATTAGGAATAAAATAAGCTCCTGTAGAATGAAATAGCGTACGCTCCATAATAGCTGGTGATAGGTCACTTGCAGCACCACCATTTTGGTATAATGTGGTTTGGTATGCCAGAATTTTATATTCTTTTGATAAACCAATTTTAAAATCAGAACTGTATGGATGGCGCTTGCCTGTCATATGCATATCATCCAGGCGATGTAAAATGAGTTTAACTGGTTTTTGAAGATTGTAGGATGCTAAAGCTGCCATGCATGCGTATGGAGTTGCTTGATCTTCTTTACCACCAAAACCACCTCCTAAACGAGCAACATCCACTTCAATGCGGTGCATTGGTACATTAAGCACTCTTGCAGTTATTTTTTGAACCAAGGTGGCTCCTTGTGTAGATGAATGTATTTTTATACTTCCACTATCCATAGGATAAGCATATGAGCCCTGCGTTTCGATATACAAATGTTCTTGTCCTCCGCTTTCTACTCTGCCTTCGAAGATATAATCGCATTTTGCCCACTCACTTGAAATATCTCCCATTTTAAAAGTTCTGGGAGGAATAAGTAATTGTCCCTTCTTGTGAGCTTCTCTCGCATGTATTATTATCTCTTTTTCATCAATATCAATTTTAATTAATTTAATTGCTTTTCGAGCAATGATTTCACTTTTTGCAACCACAAATGCGATTGGCTGACCTATAAAATGAACTTCATTTTCGGCTAATAGCGGTTCATCTTCAATAATTCCGCCTATTTGATTTTTTCCAGGGATATCTTTGTAGGTAAAAATCTTTTCGACACCTTCTAGTTTTTCAGCCTCCGAGAAATTCAAGTTTTTAATTATACCATGTGCTTTTGGAGAGCCAAATACAGCTCCAAATAATGTTCCTGTTTGAACAGGGATATCATCAACATAAACAGATTTACCAGTAAGATGATTTTTTGAATCTATATTCTTCATAATGATGAGTCAGTTTAGCTTAGTAATTCATTTAGTGAGATATTCTCTGGAAAAAGTTTTATAAAATGGGCAAAGAATAATTGGCGTAATAACAATCTTTTATACTCTGCAGTTCCTCTTATATCACTAATAGGAGAGATCTCTTCCTGCAAAATCTCATTAGCTTTAATAATGGTACCATTCATGATTTTTTTACCTGTTAAATATGCTGAGGTTTTTTCAAGATATTTTGGAATGGCGCTAACTCCGCCTGCCGAAACAAAACATTCTTCGATGGTATCATTTATTACTTTTAAATAAATTGCACTGTTAACGCTTGCAATATCAAGGTAAGTTCTTTTGCTAACTTTTTCGAAATTGAATTTGGCGCCTGATTCAGGAACCGGAATAGAAACCGATTCGACGATTTCACCCTTTTTTAAATCCAATTTTTTATAGCTTAAAAAGAAAATCTTTAATGGTATTTTTCGTGTGTTCTTTGATTCTTTCAAGGTTATATTAGCGTTAAGCGCAAGGAAGATAATACTTAAATCACCAATGGGTGAGGCATTTACAAAATTGCCAGCAATGGTCCCCATATTGCGAATTTGCTCCGAAGAAATTAGTTTAAAATGAGTTTGCATCTCAGGAAAATACTCCAGTATGATATCTGATTTCATGATTTCTGTGGCTGTAACTCCTGATCCTATTTTGATACAATCCTTGTCCTTGGTTATATTTTTTAAATCCTTTCTAGTGTAAAAAAAATTAATATCTGATTCAGCAATTTCTTCTGGACGTTGAACCATTAAATCCGTTCCACCACCAATGATTTGAGAGATATTATCCTTAATAGGTAGTAGTTCAATTTCTTTTAATCTTAATTTAATTTCTGAAAAGTACTTAGGTAAAAATTTGTTTTTAACCATCCACTGAACGGGATTTTTGATATCTTTAATTTTAATTAATTCGTTAATGCTATCAGCTGCTTTCTCGATAGACATATATCCTGTGCATCTACAAATGTTTCCGCTAATTGCTGCAATTGCTTTTTCTTTGGTTGATGCATCATGTGAGAGAGCATGGCCTGTAAATGACATCACAAAACCCGGAGTGCAAAATCCACATTGCGTAGCTGAATGCTCTGCCATTGCATTTTGAATTGGAGATAATTCGTTTAGATTGATTCCTTCTATTGTTACAATATGTTTGCCGTGTGCGTTTCCAAAAGGAGTGAGACAAGAAACTATGGTTTTATAATTTACCTGGTCATCCTCGAAGGAGCCTTCCAACACTGTACATGCTCCGCAATCGCCTTCTCGGCATCCAATTTTGGTTCCAGGCATATTTTCTCCATAACGAATAAAATCAAGCAGAGTAGTTCCGGGATGACTATCCGTTTTGATAGTTTTATTATTTAATATGAAAGTAATCATAGTCTAATTTGTTATTACGTTGAGTAATTAAAAAAATGCTGTGTCAACAGCTTTAGAGTGTTTTTTTATTTGAGTATTATTACCAGATTCGATGATATCAAATACATGTACTACATCAAAATCATTTGCTTTGATCTGACAGTAAATATTTTGTCCTTCGTGCAGATATAAATTATTAATAATTCCTTGCGATATTTCCACAAAAAGGTCGAAACCACAATGTACAACACAAAAAACACCCTCGTTGTTATGAATAATTTTTTTAATCTTGCCTTTAACTTGGTTTTGGATACTAGTTAGTTCTTGTTTTTCCGCACTTAAAGCAATATCGATTG
>PKTC01000490.1:1248-2600 GCA_002869305.1 Marinilabiliales bacterium | reverse complement strand
TTCATCACCATGTCGATCAATAATATCTTTTGAAAGTTTTTCTAAGTATAACGTATTGTCTTTTAAATTAAATGTTTGAAATTGCTTATTATTTTTAGAATAAATTGAAAGATATTGATAGTCATTTGAATGAAAATTTTTCTGAGTAAATGATATTAAAATCAGGATAGTTTTTTTTAAGATATTCATTTAGTTTTTCAGGAATGTCAGTATCAGAAATTATTTCCGAGGTTTCTTTCCATATTCCTTCTGCGGTAAATACTGCAGTATACATTTCTCTTTTTAAGTAAAATTCTAAATAATATAATCCATCATTGCTTATCCAGTTATCAATTAGTTCATTTGGGTATTTTGCGAAAAAAGCTTCTTCAACTTTGTGAGGTATATTATCTTCTTGGGCAAAAGCATTTAAGCTTAAACTGATTAGTGTAAGTAAAAAAATTTTTTTCATAGCATTTGTATTTTAATTTACTATTTGGACGCTAAGTAGTAAATTTGTAACACACATTTTGCAGAAAATGAAAAAAATAGCCGCAGATAAGTTAACCGATAAAGAAATCATTGAAAAGATAAAATCTGGTGAATCTTCACAATATTTTGAGGTACTATATTCCCGTTACCATAAAAAGGTTCTTGATAAATGTTATAGTTTCGTTAAAGATAAGAACCTGGCCGAAGAATTAACTGAAGACATATTCTCTAAAGTATATGAAAAACTTAGTTCGTTTAAGCAGCTTTCGGCATTTTCATCATGGTTGTATACTATTACATATAATCATTGTATAGATTATTTAAGAGCAAAGAAAAAACTTCATTACCCTAACTGGAATGCTAAGAACGAATTGCCGGAAATAATAGATGAATTGGATGAATCTTTAAACGAAATAACGTATGAAAATTTACTAGTCGTTTTAGAAATGATTCATTCGGAAGAAAAAGCTTTATTATTAATGAAATACAAAGATGATCTTTCACTTAAACAAATAAGTACAGCTTTGAGAATAAGCGAGGATGCAGCTAAAATGAGGTTAAAAAGGGCAAGAGCCAGAGTGATTTATTTATATAGCGAGAAATTTTTAAGGGATTAAATGAGTAACCTAAACAAATTTTTACGTCAAAATACATAAAATGACAATATGGAAGATTTTATTAAAAGAGTAATTGTGGGAAATGGTATAACACCTCCAGAAATCTGTGTAAAAGGTTTTAGTGAAAATTTTATCGATGCAATAAATATTGAATGGTTTGATCGAAAAGAGTATTTCGAAGCCATCTTTTATAAAGATAATATTGAGCACATTGCTAGCTTTCGAAAAAATGGTAGTTTAATCGGGTATAAATCGTTTTTAACG
>PKTC01000490.1:0-1232 GCA_002869305.1 Marinilabiliales bacterium | reverse complement strand
TTTTTAACGGGCAATTATTTGCCTGAGGCAATTAAACTTCTCAGTCAAGAGATGGGAGAAATAATGAATGTTGTTCTAATAAATAAAGGAAACTCGATAGAGTATGAAGTTATAATCCGGGATAACAAACTAAAACGTCATTTATATCTGTACTCTAATACTGGTGCTCTTATCGAACAAAAAGAACTTTAAAAATATTTTGGGTTGATCCAGGTTACTTACTAAATCTGTTCCGTCATAATATCAAATTTAATCTCTGATAATTATGATAGTAAACGACAAAACCCAGCAACGCGAAAACAGAATTGCCTGGATAGTTAGTATTCTGATTCTTACAGCTCTAACTGTAATATTACTTTTTTTTTAATAGAATATTCAAATGTATAAGTTGGGACAAGAAGGATTTTTAGCAATCCTTCTTTTTTAATTTCTGCTTTTAAAAAATCTAATTCTTGAGCAGATTCAAATCTCGAACAGGTTTCCAGTTATTTTATTTAACTATTTCTTGTGTTTATTGTTGTTTATAGAATACTTGTAATTACTCTTAATTAAAGAATCCATATGATGATCTAATAATAGAATATAATTGCAGGTAAGATTACCATTTAATACCTTTACATGGTTTGATAAAAAAATATCAATGAATTATGAATATAGAAGAAACCTTAAAAAAAGCATTAATAATAATTGCTATTGCTGTAGCAAGTCATTTAATAGTATTAGCTATAAGATTTATTTACAGGAAAATTATTCAACGCAAACATAACACAAAAAATACAAAGTGGATTTCTATAAGTAGTTTGGTAATTAGTATTCTCATTTTTGTAATCTACTTTGTGGCTATAGGTAAGATTTTAATTGAACTTGGAGTCTCACTATCAACCTATATAGCGAGTGCTTCAATAATAGGTTTAGCGGTTGCGTTTGGCTCTCAGGGCATTGTACAAGATATTGTTACCGGTATTACGGTGGTATTTTCGGATTTGATAGACATTGGTGATTTGATCGAAATTGGCGGCCAAACAGGTTATGTTGAAGAAATTGGTATGCGTTTTATTGTAATAAAAAATGTGAACAAAGCGCAGGTATACATACCAAACAGAACCATTAATAATGTCATAAACTACTCGAACGGAAATATTAAATATTACCTGGACATCAGGTTGCCAGAAAATACGGAAAACAAGGACCAAACTCTTGAACTCATTAAGAAAATGGTTAGAAGGTTCGAG
>PKTC01000345.1 GCA_002869305.1 Marinilabiliales bacterium | reverse complement strand
CCTTTATGATAAAAAACAAAGCCAGACGAGATCCTCATATTTTGAAGTACTTTGAGCTGGTAATGATTTTTCACCGTATCGACGGAGCTATGGAACATTATGATAATTGGGAAAAAGGCATCTACTTTATTTTTGATAATGAAAAGTATCCTTTGCGCATAATATCTGATTATTTTAAAAATACTAAAACACTTTTAGAAGAAAAATTAATTTATAGCACAGCATCAACAAGGTGGTATGTGAGCTCAAATGATTACCATTTAGAAGTTGACAAGCAGCTTAAAATTATATTTAACAAAACTGATTTAACCTGCAAAATTAAAAAAGATTCAATAGACATTTTTGAAACAAGTGGTGAGTTTTTCCCCATATCTCATAAATGGAAAGGTAAAGATGGCTTTGTAACATGGGAACGAGCTAATTACAACCCGGAGGAAGTTAAAGCAGAATTTGACACGTATACTATTGATTTTTCGAAGTCTCAATATACTGCAGACTCTGTACTATTTATAAATAAACTTTACTTTGATGAGCCAATTTTAGGAAATTTAAAAGATCAGGTTATACATATTATGAATCCTGAAAGAGCTATCTACCCAGAATTTAACTCATATCAAAAAAGATTTCTAATAGAGGACATTTACCCAGAAATTGATTATGATGGCGGATTTTCCATGAAAGGTGCTAACCTAATGGGCTCAGGCGATTCTAATAAAGAGGCCGTACTTTATATACAAAAAAATGATACAACCATTATAACCGCTATTGCAAAAGCATTTATGTTTGGAAATGGGAGAATTGTTTCAAATAATGCTCAGATAACAATCCATCTTAAGAACGATTCAATTTATCATCCTGGCATTTCATTTAACTATACACCTCATATTAAGGAGGTTTCATTATCGCCGTCAGATCGAATTGTATCAAAGAGTCCATATTTTAACTCTTATCACCAAATATCGATGAATTTTGATCGCCTACTATGGCGATTAGACGAGGATAAAATATATATGACCAAGAGAAGGGCAACAGCTATAGGAAATGCTACATATACTTCCTCAAATTTCTATAATTTAAATGAATTTGAAAGACTAATGATGAGAGATCAGTTTCATCCTCTTCTTGTTATTAGAAATTTTTCTAATAAAATAGATTCTGATGTATTTTCCGGTGCCGAATTGGCCCGATTTCTTGGCTATGATGATTATCAGATAAAGCAAATGCTGATGTTTTTGAGTGTTGATGGATTTATATTTTACGATGCTGATAAAGACGAAGCTACAATTAAACAGAAACTTTATGATTTCATTCAGGCTAGATTTGGTAACATTGATTATGATGTAATTAAGTTCAACTCTGAAACCTCTGATCTCGTGCACAACGGTGTATTAGATTTAAATAACTATGATCTTGAGATAAACGGCGTCCCACAGATATTTCTTTCAGACTCTCAAGATGTTGCAATCTATCCAAGTCATCAAAAGATTATCATGAAAAAAAATCGTGATTTTGAGTTTGGAGGAATAATTGAAGCTGGGTTATTTACATTTTATGGTCAGGATTTTGATTTTAGCTACGATACATTTAAAATCAATTTACATAATATAGATTCACTTAGAATTAAAGTTCAGACCGATGAACGTGATATGTATAATAATCCTGTCTTAGCGCATATAAAAAATACGGTTGAAATTATTACTGGTGAATTACTTATAGATAATCCAGATAATAAATCAGGCTTTCAGCATTTTCCGCAATATCCCATCTTTAAGAGTAACGAGAACTCATATGTTTACTATGATGCATCAAGTATCTTTAACGGAGTATACAAAAGAGATAGTTTTTACTTTGAGCTCGAGCCTTTTGTAATTGATAGTTTGGACAATTTCAGTATACAGGGCCTAGAGTTTGCTGGTCGTTTTTACTCAACCAATATATTCCCGCCCTTCGACGATGCATTATATATGAGACCAGATTACTCTCTTGGCTTTAGAAGAGAAACTCCAGCAGATGGGTTCCCTTTGTATGAAGGAAAAGGTAACTACTTTAATACAATTGATTTAAGCAATAAAGGATTGAAGGGTTCAGGTACATTAGAATATTTGACAACCAGTGCACAAACTGATAGCATTTTATTCTTCCCTGACTCAACAAAGATACATGCTATAGATTTCACTCTGAGTCAGAGAGCTAGCGGAATTGAATTTCCAGAACTTAAATCAAACGAAGTTAATGTTACCTGGTATCCATATGAGGATATTATGTACGCCGAACAAACCAAAGATCCATTTAATATGTACGGCAACAACTCACTGTTAAGTGGCTCTTTAATTATAAAACCAACAGGTTTAAGTGGCAAAGGAACTATGGATTTAGAAAAAGCTGAATTAAAATCCAAATTATTCGATTTTAAGGCTAATTCATTTAGTGCTGATACGACTACTTTTGCGTTAAAGTCAATTAATAAGAACGATTTTAATTTTACAACAAATAACCTAAAGGGAGAAATAGACTTTACAACTCAGTCGGGAGATTTTAATTCAAATGAATCCTTTACCATTGCTAAATTTCCAAAGAATTTATATGAAAGCTACCTGGATAGATTTGAATGGAGTATAACAAAAGATGAAATTGCCATTGAATCAAGTCCGCAAGTTGACCCAATGGCTTCTGATGAAGTAAAGCAATTGGCAGAATTAAAGGATGATAACCTTCCTGGTGCATTGTTTTTATCGATTCACAGAAGTCAGGACTCATTGCGATTTGCATCACCAAAAGCTGTTTATAGTTTGAAGGATAGTACCATAAAAGCAGCTGAGGTTGAATATATAAAAGTTGCTGATGCAATTATATTCCCCGATCAAAACAAGGTAACAATTGGTCATATGGCTGAATTTAAAACTTTATTAAATTCAGAGATCATTGCAGATTCCGAAAATAGGTATCATAGGATATATAATTCTAAAATCAACATTAAGGGTCGATATAAATACCTAGCAACAGGTGATTATGATTATATTGATGAAAACGATGAGGTGCAAATCATACATTTCACTGATATATCAGTTGATACCTCAAGGCAAACTGTTGCCACCGCTAAAATCAGTATAGAAGAAGATTTCACATTAAGTCCAGTTTATCATTATCAGGGAGATATTGTATTACACGCAAAAAACAAATACCTGACATTTAATGGAGGTGTAAAACTAGATTATGAATGTCCACGCATTGGTTCTCATTATACATATTTTGAGGATGAAATAAATCCAGACAGCATTTATATACCTATTTCATCAACTACACAAAGCGTTAATGGTCATGGTTTACATATAGCTTCATTTATTACAAAAGACTCTTCACATATCTATTCAAGATTTTTAGAAAGACGCAGAGATCCTAACGATGTAGCGCTAATTGATGCAATCGGCTATTTACATTTTGACAAAAACTCAAATAAATATATTGTTGCCGATAAAGCTAAATATATAAAACCAGATACTACTGGCAATCTTATTAGTTTACAAAGAGATTTTTGCCTGCAACATGGCGAGGGAAAAGTTGATTTAGGTATAGATCTAGGCCAAATTAAATTAACTCAGGCTGGTTCAGTAAATCATATGTTAAACGAAAATGAAATAAAAACAGAATTGGTTTTAGGTCTTGACTTCTTCTTTTCAGATCCTGCATTAGATACCTTAGCCAGCCAGTTGCAAACGGCAAGAAGTTTAGATCCTATGAGTTTAACATCTGATTTCTTTGAAAAAAATATGAATGAGTTAGTTGGAAATACCAACTATAAAGAATTTAACAATCAGCTCATGCTTTATGCTAATGAAGCTAAATTACCTGCCTCTGCGCAGCATAGTATGTTATTCGGAAATGTAAAGTTTAAATGGTACACTGAAAATGGTATGTATTTGAACTACGGTAAAATAGGCATTGCCACCATCAACAATAAACCTATCAACAAATATGTTGAAGGTTATTTCCAGATTTTAAAAAGGCGTAGTGGGGATATTATGAAGCTTTATTTCGAATTACCTAATGGCGATTACTATTATTTCTCTTATACCAGAGGTGTAATGCAGACACTCTCAAACAATGAATATTTTGTGAACGCTATCCAGGATATTAAGAAAAGAGCTCGTAAGATGAAAACTTCAAGAGGAGAAACACCTTATCGCTATATTATTGCTACAGAACAGAATAAAGTTCAGTTCTTAAGGAATATTCATTTGTTTGAAGAAGAACAAGCTGCGAAGGAAGAAGAAAAGAAACTTCAAGAACAGCAACAAAAAGAGTTAGAAGAATGGGATCAGCAAATTGAAGATCCGAACCCCAACAATGAGAATAAGGAACCAGTGAAGGAAGAAAACGAAGAAGGAATTGAACAATAAAACGAGAATAAAGGTCTTATTTAAAAAGAAAATTATTGTTAGATGAAAGAATTTTGGGATGCCAGATATAGTAATACAGAATTTGTGTATGGCGTTAAACCTAATAAGTTTTTCGAAGATAACTTGGATAAATCAGAACAAGGAAAATTACTGTTGCCGGGTGATGGAGAGGGTAGAAATTCTGTTTATGCAGCAAAGCTTGGTTGGAATGTTACTGCTTTCGATTATAGTACGTCAGCAAAAGGAAAAGCTTTATTGTTAGCCAAAGAAAACAAGGTAAATATTGATTACTTTATATCAGATGCCGTTTCATTTAAAACCGGAGAAAAATTTGATTTAATCTCCATTATTTTCTTTCATTTAACGCCCAAACTGCGACTTGAGTTTCATCGCAGACTAAAATATCTCTTAAACCCTGGCGGGAAAATCATCTTAGAATGTTTTTCGAAAGAGCAACTGGAAAAGAGTTCAGGTGGACCCAAAAGTATAGATTTACTGTATAGTAAAAAACAGCTTGAAATTGATTTTGATTACTTAAACATATTAATGCTGGAAGAGAAAGAAATTGAACTCAGCGAAGGGTCTTTTCATCAAGGTAAAGCGTCTGTGGTTAGAATGATTGCAGAAAATTCCTAGGATCTTGTTTTTTCGAATACTTCCAGATCCTTTATAGTTTTTCCCTCAATTATAAAACGCACTGCTGTTTGATGTTTATGTAGTCCTGATTTTCCAGCAGCGCCAGGATTTACATGTATTAAATCAAATTTATGATCATAAATAACCTTTAAAATATGTGAATGCCCAGATATAAAAAGGTTAGGTTTTAAATTCTGAATTAAATCTCTCACAACTTTCTCGTATTTTCCAGGATATCCACCAATATGGGTCATGAGTACTTTTACATTCTCGCATAAAAATGACTGAACTTTGGGGAATGAAATTCTAAGTTCCTGTCCATCAATATTACCATATACAGCCTTAAAACTTTTTAAGTTTGAAATCTTGTCAGCAACCTCAATACTCCCAATATCTCCAGCATGCCATATCTCATCGCAATCTTTAAAGAAATTCATTATTTTTTCATCCAAATGACTATGAGTATCGGATAATAATCCTATCTTTTTCATCAAATTTTATTTTCTATCATTATTTTTGCTAACTAAACACAAATATAAATGCATTTATTTTATACTCCTGATTTAATAAATAAAATACATACACTTAATGAAATTGAGTCAAAACATTGTGTTCGAGTTTTGAGGTTAGATCTTGGCCATGAAGTACAATTAATTGATGGAAAGGGAGGTTTTCATAGAGCTAAAGTTATTGAGGCAAATCCCAAAAAATGTTCTGTGGAGCTCATCGAAAGCACCTTTGAATATGGAAAAAGAAATCATTTCTTACACATAGCCATTGCTCCAACCAAGAATATTGATCGTTTTGAATGGTTTCTGGAAAAAGCTACAGAAATTGGAATCGACGAAATAACACCTATATTTTGCGAACATTCCGAAAGAAAAACTTTGAAGATGGAGCGATCTGAAAAAATCCTTGTTTCTGCTATTAAACAATCAATAAAAGCATACAAACCAATACTCAATGAACCAGTTCAATTAAAAGAATTTTTAACGATTAATTTTAAAGGTGTTAAATTCATAGCACATTGCGAAGAAAATCAGAAGAACTCATTAAAATCAGCATATACTCCAGGACAAAATACTTTAGTTTTAATCGGACCTGAAGGTGATTTTAGTCCTCAAGAAATACAAATGGCAAAACACAACAACTTTAAGGAAATTAGCCTTGGAGAAAGCAGATTGAGAACAGAAACGGCAGGAATAGTAGCCTGTCACACAATAAATCTCTTAAACGAATATTAAAAAGTTTAATTATGGCTCAAGTTATTATTAAATCGCATCAGGACTTTGAAGAATACTTAGGAAAAGAACTAGGTGTTTCTGATTATTTGGAAATTACCCAGGAGCAGGTGAATCAATTTGCAGATGCAACTATAGATCATCAGTGGATTCATACTGATCCTGAAAAGGCAAAAATAGATTCCCCTTTCAAAGCAACTATTGCACATGGATATCTGACTGTATCATTGCTTAAATATTTCTGGGATGATGTAGTTGAAGTTCAGAATATTAAAGCGGTAATTAATTATGGAATTGACAAATTTAAATTTGGAGAAGCTGTATTAGTTGGTAGCAAGGTGCGGGTGAGAATCTGGTTAAACGATTTGGCTGATCTTCGAGGAATTACAAGGCTACAATTAATGGTAAGAATGGAAATAGAAGACAAGAAGAAACCTGCATATGAAGGTTTAATAACCTTTTTATATCATTTTAAATAATAGTACGATCTAAATAATAAAAAGGTGAATATCTCTTAATAAGATACTCTCCTTTT
>PKTC01000235.1 GCA_002869305.1 Marinilabiliales bacterium | reverse complement strand
TATGTTAACTATTTATTAATTTTTCTATGATTACTACTCTTCGATAACTTGACCTGTTCCATAGTAAGCATTTACTGTGTATGAGTCCCCAGGAAGAACATTATATAAATTTGAATTTGAATATGAACTATAGTCCCCAGAGTAATTACCTGTAGTTCCACTGCTCCTGAAATCATTTATATTTCTTGCATAACCTTGACCAGTATTAATCAATTCCAGGTTATTAATAACTCCAGTTGAAAGCACTTCTGCCCTAAATTCCGCTCCTGATCCATAACCAGCTAAAGAAGTAATTGTCACAGTTGGGGGGTTATTTGGTTCGTAATTATTACCTTGAGAAATCCAACTGTAGTCTCCTGCATCTAATGTGCTGTCTGAGTTCATCCATGATGGAATAAAATAGGCATTTGCTTGTGCACTTTCATCAACTACAATTGTAAATGTCGGAGCACTATCATATCTGCCTTCCATTGAAAGTTTTCCACCAGTATTAGAATATATACTTCCATTATTAATAAATGCATAAGAAGATAAACTATAAGTATTAATGCTCTGCACGCCCAATGATGTATACGTTTTTATAACCGTAGGTAAAGTGATATATCCTGAACCATTGTTACTTATTAATATGTTGTAATATAGTCTAAAATTATAATAAATCTCAGCACCTGTACCACCGCCAATATTAAGATCAATTGTAGGTTTTGCAGAATATTTTGCATAGCGACCATTCCATGTTCCATAATCTAACATGCCATCAATACTAACAAGTCCACCATTCTTTTCAAAGGTTAACTGAACACGAGCAGTGTCAAGTCCTTTGGTATCTGGAGAAAAGAAAACCCAAACCGTTGTATCACTTCCAGTAATATTTGGAAAATAACCAGATCCTGCATTTAGCATATTCATATTCCAATAGTTACCTGTTGCATCTGTTAATCGAGATGTAGAAGTATCAATTTCTGTAGAAATCTCAAACCCTGTTCCTAATGCAGCTGGAGCACCAATTGTTATTAGGGCACTTGGAACTGCTGGAATATCTGTTGGGTTGTTGTTTCCTTCAATGTCATAAAAGGCATTTTGCGTTACCACGGAGTAATGATTGTTTATATTTACTCCTACAGTTCTTGAAACAGTATCTAAAGAATGAAAACGAACATTTAAATAATCATTACCAGTTGAATTAACCGGTACTTTAATTTCATATTTACCTTCTGCATCTGAAATCCCAACAAAAACCTTAGCACCTCCATTTGGTAAATACTGATTATATACTCTTACTTCGGCTCCTTCAACAACTTCTTTAGTTCTGTTTGTAAGGTCAGTTTCAATTGTCAATTGTCCTTTAACGGTAACAAGACTTTCGTCGGATAAGGAATATATAGAAACGCTCGTTGAAACGCTCGCTTGTCTGTAATCAGAAGGTGTTGTATTAACTGTGGTGAAAGTTGTGGTATAGTCTGCTTTAGTTACATATACATTAAGATTACCGCCAATTTTAACATCTTCAAAAGTCACCTGACCTGTAGCATCTGTTGTTTTTTCAACGCTTACACCATCAATAACTGTACTAACGGTTGCTCCATCCACGGCTTGATCATAGTTTGATTTATCTGTTACAGCTACAATAAGATCAACTTTTTGTAGTGCTTGCATAGCATCTTCTTCAGTGTAATTATCCTCACAAGAATTAAAAACAAGAATTGCTATAAGTGCAAATGCAATAAATTTTAATAGATTTTTCATAACATTAAATTAATTTAGATTAAACATTTATTTTTTATTTATTTTTTTAAAAACCAAATCCAATTGTAAAATACATGGTATTATTGCTTAGGTCGCCTGTAACCTGTGGAATACCCCTATAGCTGTATCCAACATACGAAGGCATAACTCCATATCTGTATCTTACATCAATTAAGATATAGTTGCTCGTAAAAACTGGAATTTCAAAACCTATTCCTGCAGTAGCTCCAACATTATATCTTTCTATTTTACTTGTAACATCCTCGTTACCACTGTAGGTAAGAATATTTCCGTCGTCAGCATAAACAGTTGTTTCATGACTAATTCCTGAATAAATATTAACACCTAAATCTGCACCTATTAATGCAAATAATTTTGCAGATCCTAATGGAATAGAATATCTAAACATTAATGGAACATCAATATTATGAAGTATTAATTTTTGATTATCAACTTTAGTCATATACCAGGTATCGTATCCTAAATCAGCTTCGGTTTCAATTTTTAGAAGCTGTCCCCCTTCTTCCAGGTAATTAATTTCAAGCTGTACTGCCATTTTATCATTAAATGCATATCCTATAAATGCTCCGCCAACAATACCTTGTATACTACTAGTATGTGGTTGTTGATTTGTAAACTGACTTATGGTTGTTCCAAATCGACCTCCGTAATATATGCTCAGAGCGTTTGAATCATTAGTACTTTGGGCGTTTGAATTATCCATAAACAAAATACAGATAACTCCAAAAAGAAGTATAAACTTCAACGTCTTTTTGGGGAAAAGTTTTAGAAAAATATTTTTCATAATGTAAGCGTTAATTTTATTTGAATGAATTAAAGAATTATTATTAAATCCTCTAGTGTTTAAGAAGAGTGTAAATGTAATTTTAATAAACACAGTAAAAAACATGAATTATTGATCGTATTCTTTTCATTTTTTACCGGTTCTCTTTGGGAAATGATCGTTAACGTAATTTTTTATCTGAAAGATAAATTGAAGAATTAACTATTTACAGTTGTAAATACTTTAGTTGATATTTAATATTATTTTTGAAAAAATAATTTTTATCTTCGAGTCCAGAATCTGATTTATAAAACAATTAAACAAAAAATAATATGAGTTCAATAAAAGGAACACGTACAGAGCAAAATTTATTAAAATCATTTGCCGGAGAATCACAAGCAAAAAATCGATACGAATTTTTTGCAAAGGTAGCTAAGAAAGAAGGTTATGAGCAAATTGCAGCGTTTTTCCAGGAAACAGCAATGCAAGAACAATCTCATGCTAAAGTTTTCTTTAAATTTTTGGAAGGAGGACCTGTTGAAATTACAGCAATTTATCCTGCGGGCGTAATTGGAACTACTGCAGAAAATCTTAAGGCAGCCGCTGAAGGTGAAAATGAAGAGTGGACAGAGCTTTATCCTGAATTTGCTAGAATAGCTGAAGAAGAAGGATTTAAAAAAATAGCCACTGCTTACAAACTAATTGCTAAGGTTGAAGCTGAGCATGAAGCTAGATATCGTAAACTTCTTTCAAATATTGAGGAAAGTAAAGTATTTGAGCGCGAAGAAAAAGTTCGTTGGGTATGTCGCAAATGTGGCCATGTGCATGAAAGTAAAAAAGCTTTGAAAAATTGTCCTGTGTGTGGACATCCGGAGGCATTTTTTGAAATTGAACAAACAAATTATTAAAAAAAACATATTTTATATTTATTGAGGATGGTCAATTCTATTGACCATCTTTTTTTATATCTTTTCAAAAAAAAATATCTGAATTATGTTAAAAGAATTAATAATTAAAAACCGCAGTTACAGAAGATTCTATCAGGACTTTAAAATCACAATGGATGATTTAAAAGAATTGGTTGATCTGGCTCGATTATCTGCCTCGGGAAGAAATCTACAAGCCTTAAAATATTTTTTATCTGCAGATAATGATACAAACGAAAAAATTTTTTCAACCCTTGCCTGGGCAGGATATCTAAAAGATTGGCATGGTCCCGGTGAAGGCGAGAAGCCCGCTGGATACATCGTAATTCTGGGAGATACACGATTAACCAAAAATTACTTTTGTGATCATGGAATTGCTTCTCAAAGTATGCTGCTTGGTGCAGTTGAAAAAAATCTGGGTGGATGTATCTTTGCTTCGATACAAAGAGTTAAGCTGAAAGAACTTTTGCAACTGGACGATTATCTTGAGATTCTACTAGTACTAGCAATAGGCAAACCCAAAGAGGAAGTTGTTATTGAAGAAGTAAAGGATGATGATATTAAATATTACCGGGACAAAAACCAGGTTCATCATGTTCCTAAAAGAAGTTTAGATGACATTATCATCTCATAAAACAAAAAGCCGACAATTATATTAATTGTCGGCTTTTTGCTGTTTCGTTAATTACTGAATAATGATCTTTCTTATGAAATAATTGTCTTCAATTTTCAGCCTTAAGTAATATATTCCATTGGCATAAGAATCTACATCTATACGTTCGATTCTTTCTTCCACTTTACTTAATTTATCATTAAAAATAACCTGTCCGTTCGAACTAAGAATCTCAACAACAATATCTGTTGGGTTTCTATGTTTAAATTCAATTAATAGCTTATCAGATACAGGATTTGGATAAAACTTAATTTCGAATCCCTTACCTTGAATAAGGTTATCAATTCCATCAACACCAGTAAATTTCTCACAATAAATACTACCTTCTCCAGAACAACCAAACTCGTCTGTAATGGTTACCGAATACGTACCTGTCTCGGTTACAGTAATTGCTGAGGTAGTTGAACCTGTACTCCATAAATAAGTAAGATATGTTTCATCAGGTTCTAATTCAACTTGATTCGTAAAATAAATGGTATCCTCAGATCCAAGAATTACTTCAGGAGCAGAAATATCAACATCTGTTTTTAGTGAATCGTTGCTAGCGGTAGCATCATCTGCTAATTTAACAAATGTAGTGAGCTCAAATACTTTTGCCTCATCAAATCCTACTTCAGTGGCAAATGTATGTTCACGTGTATCGTTGGCATCCATTGCTGCTGAAAGATTAAATGTTTCCGTTACAGGAGTATTATTATCTAATTTATATCCCACTGTAAAACTTTCTCCAGGATTCAAATTAACTACTCCTGAATTCGTAATTACAATATGCACCGGATATGTTTCTCCACTTTCCCAACATTGAGAAACAGGAGTGGTCATATTCGTTAATTCAAGATCAGGTACAGTTGTAAATGTAACTTCTAAGGAGTCACTTGCACTACAACCATCCGAATTTGTGACGGTAACAGCATAGTAATTATTTGGATTTTGATCATTAATATCTACAATATAGGTTTGTTGATCTGAGCCATCAAACCATAAGTAATCCGTATATCCTGAGCCTGCATCAATCGTATATTGTGTCAATCCTGTATTAACTGGACTACCCAAATCAAAAATTGGAGCTTGATAATCAATATTTCTGGTTATGGCATCGTTTGTTTCTGCATCATTGCTAGCACGTTCAGCATATAATTCAAAAACATGCAACTGGTTATTGGATAAGTCAGCAGTTTGTGCAAATGTATAATTAACCGTTTCTCCGGGTTTTAATGAGTCTACTGCTAGGTTAAACGATTCATTCACAGCTGCTCCTGAATTTAGCACATAACTTACATTAATAGCATCACCTGACAGTAAAGTATCTAAGCTATTATTAATAACATCGAAACTTACTGTTTCAGTACCACTTAGTATACATTGGCTAACAGGAGATACAATTTCAGATGCTGCAATATCGTAGGTATAGACATTAATGTTATCATTAGCTGTACATCCATTTATGTCGTATACAGTTACAGCATATGATCTTGATGCTAAATAGTTAACCTCAAGAGAATCATTATTGGTACCATCATCCCAGAGATAATTGTTATAACCTGGATCTGCTACAATAAATAAAGTATCAGGTTGGGTAGTATAAATATCTTCACCAAGATCAATAGAAGGATACCCATAGGTTCTTATTGCATCAATAAGAGTATCATTTTTTTGATAAACATCTAATTTATATCCAATGTATGTTTTAAACTTGTATACATCTACTATTGAAAGATCCACCTTTGTTGAAAAAGAGATTGTGCGCGAATCTAGAGAATTTAAATCCTCAGTAAGAACATAGTTTTCATTTACCGCACTCCCACCATTAAGCTCGTAACTAATAGGTATAGTAGTACCGCTTAGAATTTTATCCGCCCCATAATTTTTTACAGAGATTTTAACCGTTTCAGTACTGGTATGATCACATTTGTTTCCAGGTGCAATTAGAGAAGTAATGCCTAAATTATAGGTAATAATTTGGGTTGAATCTTTGGCTTCTCCACAAGCATGCACATCTGTAACTGTTACGATGTAATTTTCAGATGTAAATTTACTAACTTCAAGTGTATCGTTATTTGTTATGCCATCACTCCATGCATAAGTATCATAACCGGGCTGAGCTATTAGCAAAACAGTATCAGGTTTTGTTGTAAAGATGGTATCGTATGCTAAATCAACATTTGGTAAAGGCCATGTTTCAAAAACATATTCTAAAGTATCATTACTGTGATTTGCATCTATATCTGATGAAGTATAAATCTTTAAGGTGTGTTCTCCAACTTCAGTTACATCAATATTACTAACTCCATTTAAAGCTGCAGAACCTGAAGCGCTAACTGTTAGTGTTGTATTTATTTCTACTGGTGTTCCTCCATCAAATTCATAGAACAGTTTTAAACTGGCACTAGAATAGACACTATCACTATAATTTGTTACTTCAACATTTATAGGTGTTGTTGCTGAAGCTAAATCTTCACATATATTAACGGGTGAAGTAACATTACTAATTCCCAAATCATGTGTTTCGATGTATGTAGAATCCTTATCACTTCCACATCCATTCACATCAGTAACTGTAACTTTGTAATAATATGAACTATTTGTTGGTGTTTCAGTTCGTATGGAACTTCCCGAATTCCATGCATAAGTATCAAATCCAGCTCCTGCATCCAAAGTGAGCGTGTCTGCCTGGGATGAAAATATGGTATCGTAGGCTAAATCAACATCAGGTAAACC
>PKTC01000320.1 GCA_002869305.1 Marinilabiliales bacterium | reverse complement strand
TATTACTTGCCCAAAGAACATTGTATTCATCCCATACTTCTAAATCACCTGTTTTGTAATACTCAATAAGTAACTCAAACTCTTTGGCTTGCTTTTCATTTTCAGCAACAGTTTTGGCTTTTTCTAACCAATATATAATTTTTGAAATGGCTTCACCATACATACCATCAACAGAATAGGTAAGTTCTTTTACATTACCATCTTCTTTAATTACTTTGGAATTTAGACCGTAGCTTATAGGCGTATTATCTGATTTATCAAGTTGTTTTTCGTAATAATTGTTTACCTCATCTATAGTAACACCTTCGTAAAAGTTGCTAGCCGAATTTGAAACAACATCGGTTCCTTTCTCAGAGGCCACTTTTTTAGCGAATAAATTCGGATCAAAAATGATTGGACTTGCTTTTGCAATTAACTCTTCAATGCTTTGATTTTCTTCTAAAGGCAACTTAGAAGCATCTGAGTTAAGAACTAAAGTTTCAAAATACTCTTTACTAAAATCAGGTATAAACTTGTCTGTCGAATAGTGATGATGTATTCCATTTGCAAACCATACCTTTTTAGTGTAGGTCATAAATTTTTCAAAGTCTTCAGTATTTTTATCACCACTATATGTTGCAACAATTGCATCCAGAGTTCTTCTAATTAAGAGATTATGCTTAAAGTTTTGATCGAAAGTGATATCACGTCCACATTTTGCAGCCTCACTTAAATAATAAAGCAGTTTCTTTTGACGTAAATCCAAACTTTCAAAATCCGGAATTTGGTAACGTAAAATACGAATGTCAGCAAATCGATCTATTTGATATTTAAAATCTTCTGTTTGTTCTGGCGCCTTTTCATTGCAGCCAGATACCAGTATGTTAATCATTAAAATTAAGATTAAAGAAATGAATGATACTTGTTTTTTCATATTTGTATTGTTTAATTGTTTTCAAAGTTTAAGACTTCATTTATACTTATTCGTTTAAAACTAAGTTCACAAATTTACGTGATGTATTTAAAAGAATGAAAAAAAGGATATCAATTTTGATATCCTATATGAAAATGGTCCGTTTGTTAATGGATCGTTTATATATCTTTAATTAAATTTCTGAAAACAAACCAGGTTAAGCCGGAAACGAGAAACAAAAAGTACGAGTACAAGGGGGCAATAAAAGAAACCCTCAATCCCCCAAGGATGATTCTGGGAGAGATATCTTGAGTTTGTTCAATGGCTGATAAAGCACCGTAAAATCCAGCGTGCTGGAAAAAAATAGATAGAAGTAGTCCGAAAACACCTAAAAAGATAATGTTAGAATTAAACTTATTAAGTTTTTTGGTATTCTTGTTTTTGGAAAAATAGTTTCTAAAAAATTTAATGGCATTAACTATAACAAGAATCCACATAATGTATTGAAGGAACATAATAAATGGGCCACCTTCAATAAAGTGTTGTTTAAACAATTCAAATACTGACATAATTTTCGTTTTATGGTCTGTTAACCTGCCTCTAGAAGACAGGCAACAGAATGGTTAATAACAAGGCAGTTAATATAATTATTGATTATTTTACTTCATTCGTTTTTGCAAGTGAAACCAATCCACCCATTGCTCCAAGATTCATTGAGTCAAGAGCAGAGCTAGGAACAATAACCATTGATCCTTTTTCTTTTAACCCTTCAAATAACATGTTCATACCACGAAGATGAAGAGCAACCGGGTTATCTTTATATTGCTCACTAGCTTTTGCAAATTTAAGTGCTATTTCTGTTTCCGCTGTACCAAGAATAACCCGTGCGCGGCGTTCTCTTTCTGCCTGGGCCTCTTTACTCATGGCATCAGCTAAACCTTGTGGAATAACAATATCTTTTATCCCAACGGTTTGGCAGGTAATGCCCCAGGGATTTGTGTTGTTGTCCAAAATTTTCTGAAGATCTTCGGCAATTTTATCACGTTCCTGTAAAAGGTCTGCTAGCTCATGTTTACCAATAATATCTCGTAATCCGGTTTGTGCAATGTATGAAATAGCTCGTTCATATTCCTGAACTTCTAAAGCAGCTTTCTCAACATCCCAAACAGTCCAATAAACAACAGCATCTACATTTACGGGCACGGTATCTTTTGTTAAAGTTTGCTCCGCTTTAAAGTCGGTTACACGAACTCGCTGATCAATATAGTCATCCACTTTATCAACAATAGGAATGATAAAAAATAGTCCCGGTCCTTTAAGACCTTTGTATCTTCCCATTCTTAAAACAACTGCTTTTTCCCACTGATCTGCAATATTTATTGATGTAGCAATAAAGATAGAAAGTAATAGGGAAGGAATAAAAATGGAGATACTAATAATTTCCATCGCAAATAATCCAATTGTAACAGATAGTAATGTTAAAAGAACTGTTAATGATATAGGATTAAAAAAGTTTTTCTTAATAGGTTTCATTTTCATTATTTCTGAGTTTTAAGTTGGTTAATAATATCATCTATAGAAAAGCCATAACTAAATGCTATTGTGCTAAACTCATGGCAAATTTCCTGAAGTTTATCCTTTCTTTCTTTGTCCGAAATCTTAATTTCAATTTTACTGATGAATGTTCCGGTGCCTTGCTGAGTTTCTAATACATTCTGAATTTCTAGTTCTTTATACGCTTTTGCAACGGTGTTTAAGTTCACTTTTAAATCAACAGCTAAAGCACGAACTGTAGGAAGTTGTTCACCTATTTTAAGATTACCACTGGCAATGCCAAATTTAATTTGATCAATAATCTGGCGGTAGAATGGCGCACCTGCTTTTGGATCTAGTTTAAAATTTATCATTGTTCTATTATATTATTGTCATATAAGTATAGTACAAACATACAACATGTATTTATATATGTCAAGTTTTTTTCGATAAATTTTATATTATGCTTTAAACTAGGTATTTAAAATTTGAATTTTTGCATATATAGTCCGGGCTTATAAATAAGAACTGTTTTAATTTTTACTTCCGCTAAAATTGTAACAAACAATTAAAATAGATTAAGATGAAAAGGAAAATGTTTTATTTGATCATTGGATTGTTTCTTTCAGCTAATTTGTTTGGAGAAGAAATCATCATTGAAAAATTAACAGAAAAGATATTTAAAGTATATTACCATCGTGGGTCTTATACAACCAATATGGTTGTTTCGTATGGTGAAGATGGTTTACTGCTGATTGACACAGGTCAGGCAGAAGAGGCCGAAGATGTTAGAAATGCGATTTTGGAGAAATGGAATTGTTTGCCAGATATCATAATTAATACCCATGAGCATATTGATCATACAGGAGGGAATAATGTTTATGGGAAAGAACCCTTAATAATTGCCGATGCTTTAGTTCGGAGAAATTTGACTTCTGGTAATTATGTATTTGACGAATTTCCTGATTATTCGCTACCTCAAATCAATTTTTCTGATTCGATGACACTTTATTTTAATGGAGAACAAATTAAACTAATGTCTTTGCATGGAAGTCATTCCGCAAATGATATTTTAGTTTGGTTTAAAAAATCCAATATATTGTGTATCGGAGATATAGCATATAATGGTTATTTCCCTTCATATGAGGACCCCAAAGGGGTTTTAGAGTTTTCCCCAATTGTTCAAGAACTTTATAACATGATTCCAGAAAATATTCTCATGGTACCCGGCCATTATGATAATCTAAAAAAAGAAGATTTAACGGTATTCAAAAAGATGCTTGATACAACTATTAACTTGGTTTTAACAGAATACAAAAAAGGTAAAACAAAGGATGAAATTATAGGTTTAAAACTCTTAAAAGATTGGGAAAGTTATGGTAAAGGTTACTTTTCTACAAATTTATGGATAGAGGCTATAATTATGTCGCAAGAAGCTGAAAATAATAAAAAATTGTATCTTGATGAATTATATAAAGTTTATAAGTCTGGAGATTTAAATAAAATTGAAGCAAAGTATTACGAGCTAAAAAATAATTCCTATGATGAATATTTTTGGATAGACGGGATTTTAGCCAGCGTTGGTCAAAAGCTAATTCAAAAAAAGCAGTATGAAGCAGCGATTGTATTTCTTAACCTAGAAAGAAAAGAATATCCGAATAGTTTATATGCTTATCTAGACTTTTATTTGTTGGGAAAGGCATATGCTGGGTTGGGAGATTATCAACTTGCACTTGAAAACTTTAGAAATGGATTGAAACTGAGCCCTGATAGTAAAAGAATCAAAGAAGAAATTAAGAAATTGGAAAACTAGGAGTAAAGCTAACTATAGGGTGTTTTATCTTGTGCGCATCATAGTAGTATAAATGATCATTTAATAAAAATTGATATGAAAATAAACCTACTAATTCCAGTCATATTTTTTGCTTTATTGTTTAGTAAGAATAGTATTTCTAAAGATCAGAAAGTAATGAGTAATGGATTAGAGATTCATTACAGAATATACGGCGAAGGCGATCCTATACTAATAATTGGTGGCGGCCCGGGAGATCATTCAGATCGTTATGTTAGTTTATGTGAACTTTTATCTAAGAATTATAAATGTATTTTAGTTGATCAGCGAGGTACTGGGAAATCATCACCTGAAGTTTACGATTCTACAACAATTTCGATCGATTTAACGATTAAAGATTTCGAAGCAATACGTCAAAACCTGGGTGTTAAAAACTGGAATGTGTTGGGATTTTCATTTGGAGGATATCTGGCAACTCTTTACGCACATTATAATCCAACGTCCATTTCAAAATTAGTATTGCTAAACTCGGCGGGATTAAATACAAATGCATTCGGGCATTTTCTTGATAATATTAATTCAAAGTTATTACCTTCTGATATTGAAATAGTAGAATATTGGAGCGATTCTACTAGATTAGCAGAAGATCGGCATCATGCAATTACAGAAATGATTCGTGCTCGAATGCCGGGCTATTTCTACAGTAGAGAGAAATCATTAAGTGTGACTCAAACGATGGAAGAGTATCATTTTAATTTCGTTATGGGGCGTTTCATCTGGAACGATATTTATAACAGACAGTTAGATATTGAAACATTTGACCAAACCTACACAAATCCCGTATTGATAATAGCTGGTCGTCAAGATCCCCTTGGCGAAGGTGTTCCAATAGCAATTCATAATTATTTTCCACAATCAGAATTGCATTTTATAGAGCAATGTGGTCACTATTCCTGGATCGAGCAACCAGAAGAAGTTTTATCAGAAATTAAGATGTTTTTAAAATAACTTTTGAGATTATCTTTTTTGTTGGATCTATTCTTGATCTTGTGAAATGGAAAAATGCATTTGAACCATGCGCCATTTTCCGTTGCGCTTTTCAAGAACTCCTGTCCATCTGGTATTTTCCCAACTTACCGATTGGCCTTCCCAGTCGTTAATATCATTTAACATACAATAATACCATGCGACTGTTCCATCTTGCGAAATGTTAATATGCATATCCCATATTTCAAAACTAACATGCTTGAAACGAGGATCTAACCAAAACTCTTCAGATTTTTTGAATTCTGATATTCCAAAAACAACATTATTATGAGGATGTACCTCAAGATAGTTTTCATCATTTGCAATAATGCTATATAGTAAACTAGTATCTTTGTCTTTTGCCCACCTAATGGTATTTTTTATAGTTTCTTCAATTAAATTTTCCTCTTCAAATAGGGTTAAAGGAATATCCTTTTTTGTACAGGAAATAGTTATTATCGATAGAATTAAAATTACTATTATTTGTTTCATTTTATTATGGTATTTAATTATTCATCAGCAAATGAAAAGTGTTGTTGGACAAGTTTCCATTCGTTATTTCTTTTCTCTAGTATCCCTGTCCATCTTATGTTTTCCCAACTAATATCTTTTCCATCCCATTTATTATAATCATGTAGCTTGCAATAAAACCATGCGTTATTTCCTGACTTAGAAACATTCACTTTTAAATCTTCTATTTTATGATCGATAGCAATGAATCTAGGATCAAGCCAGATTTTTTTATTTTCTTCAATACCTTTAGGAAAATTAACGACTTTGTTGTAAGGAGTAATACTTATAAATAAGATATCTGCACTTATACTATTAATAAATACATCAATATCTTTGCTTTTTGACCAACCAAAAACATTATTTAGACAATTTTCTATAGATTCCTTTTCTTTAGGAAGGCTTTTATTTCTTTTGAATAAATTAATTCCTACTATTATATCCAAGGAAATAAAAATTAAAATATATACTCTTAATGATTTCTTCATATTTTATTTTGATAAATATATGTTTATGAAAGAAAATAAAAGTCTGGACTTATAGGTTTGGATATAAACTTAGCTAGAATAGGATTTCTTATAGGTTTATGTTTAATAATAATTTATAAAAAGAGATTCTTTATTAATATGAGAAATCTTTAAAAAGTTATCTTTGTTTTAAAAATTAAGATAAAGATGAAGGAAATTACCTTGGTAGGTTTTGTCCAGGCTCTGTTTTTTGTTATAATCGTATTAATGAAAAAAGATAAGGAACTGAAAGATTATTTCTTAGCAATCTTCTTTTTTCTGGTTGGAGCGGAGTTATTATTTCAATATTTTTATTATAAAGGCAATTCTGTATATTCTACATCTTTAATAATTTTTGACTTTGTATATTGGGCTTTTTTAGGGCCTTCTATATTTTTTTATACAAAATCGGTTATCAATTCTAATTTTAAGTTTACACAGGTTCAGTTATTTCATCTAGTTCCTTTTTTTATTAGTAGTATAGCTCTGATATATTATTTTACAAGTGGAAAGTACGATTCATTTCAAGTTTTTTTTCATAATTGCACAGGTATAATACGGTATATTTTGATTTTTGTGTGGGAATATACAACT
>PKTC01000164.1 GCA_002869305.1 Marinilabiliales bacterium | reverse complement strand
TTAAATATCGAAACTGCTGTTTTGAGAAAGCATCTCACTGAAAACACTCAAGCTCAAGCAAGTGTATTTCATTAAGGTCTTTTATGGTAGCATTTTCGATATTTAATTAAAAAGGCAAAAAGAGAATTCGTTGTGGTCAGGGACAAGAACAAAATTATTGCCTATTTAATATTTTTAAAAAGAAAAAACAGCAGGAAATATCGGATTTATTCTATAGCAATTGCGCCAGAGGCAAGAGGATTAGGAATCGCATCAAAGCTTCTTATTTATGCCGAAAGCAGGGCGATAAAAAGCAATATACACCAGATTGCATTAGAGGTTAGCGAGAAGAATACATCGGCGATCAGTTTATATAAAAAGCACGGTTATCGAGAGCTTGGATTCAGACCAAGTTATTATTCAGATGGATCTGCAGCTATAATTATGATAAAAGACTTTTAAGATTTACAGGGCATTAAACCCTCAAATCTATTAAGAATCTTATATTTGTTTATTTAAGATTTTAATATGATTAACTTGTTCAACAATTTTTCAGATATTTTGGAATCAATTTTTTTAATTACAGGAATCATTATTTCTGTTATTTTTTTTTATGTAAGCTCAATTTCTATTTATGAAAAGGAATATAGAGCGTTTCGAGTTTCATTAAGCTTATCAATAATATTGCTGGTTCCTTTCCTATTAATTTTCTTAAGCAACTTTTCCTTTAGACCAATGGTGATGATGCTTATCCTCATAGTTCTTGTATTAGTATTGATTGTTTTGTTTTTTCCGTATAACCCTAAGGTTAAAGCATATTATCAAGTTCCAACGGAAAAACATGATGAGCGTGATGTAATGTTTTCACGCAACGAGTTAAAAATTGATTCTAAGAATTACAGCGATTATTACGCAAAGAATCCTGCAAAAAAGGAGCTTGATGATAAATTTAGAGAAAAGCCGGGTTTACTTTCAAAGGACTCAAATATGTATCATCCTTTTTCATTTGCATCAGCTCATGCTAATCTCGAGGTTATCGAGGCTCTAAAGCCAATTGTAAATGGTCGGGTTTCTGAAAACAGACAAGAGGTTGATCCATTTAAAATAAGTAATTACATAAAAACATGGTGTAAAAAGTTGGGAGCGCATTCTGTAGGGATAACAGAACTGCAGGATTATCATTTATATTCTCATAAGGGCAGAGGAGATTTATACAACAAAGAAATTCTAAACGATCATAAATACGCCATAGCTATAACCATAGAAATGGATAACGAAATGATCCAAACTGCACCAAAGGGTCCTGTGGTTATGGAATCGACGCAACAGTACTTAAATTCTGGCACCATAGCATTACAAGTTGCATATTTCATTAGAAGTTTAGGTTATGAAGCACGTGCACATATCGATGGAAATTATGAAGTAATATGCCCTTTGGTAGCTCGAGACGCAGGTCTGGGTGAAATTGGAAGAATGGGTTTGTTAATGACACCGGAGCTAGGACCTAGAGTTAGAATAGCAGCCATTACAACCGACATTCCTTTGGTCACAGATTTCTCTGAGGGAAAATCATCAGCAATAGATTTTTGTAGTATTTGTAAAAAATGTGCAGACATTTGTCCATCAAGATCCATCTCATTTGCAGATAGAGAAGAAATAAAAGGTGCCTTACGTTGGCAAATTAATTCGGAAAGTTGTTTCACATATTGGTGTTCTTCGGGAACTGACTGTGGCCGATGCATGGCGGTTTGTCCATATTCACACCCAAACAATCTGATGCATAATTTTATTCGATGGGGAATAAATAATTCATATATATTCAGAAGATTTGCATTGTACATGGACGATTTGTTTTACGGACGTCGACCTAAATCAAGAAATCTTCCAAACTGGATTGATATCTAAGCAAAAGAATTATACTTTTATAAAGAATTTAATTAAAACAAAATGAAAAGATCTTTTCTTCTCATCATATTGTGTATTGGTGTATCTAATTTATTTGCTTTTAGCAACCAAAACGATACAATTATTAAGTACTCTTCAGAAAATGAGGCGATTCAGAAAATCAAAGAACTCATTGAGCTTTCAGAGTCTTATCGATCAAAAGACGCCGAACAGGCTGTTAATTATGGACATATAGCCATAAAAATAAGTAAGGAGATTGAAAACGGCGAATTGCAGTATCGATCTGAATTTTCTACCGGCTTCGCATACTATGTTCAAAATGATTTTGGCAATGCTCTTTTGCACCTTGTTAATTCATTGGAATTGAGCCGATTGATAAACAATAGACAAGGAGAAGCATCATCGCTAAACCGCATAGGTAATACTTATCAGTTAATGGGTGAATACCAACGAGCCCTTCATTATTATGAACGGGCAATGGCTATTAACAGGGATTTACAGGATGATCAGGAGATAGCCAGAACCTTGACCAACCTGGGTAGTGTATATAGATTACATGGCAATTACGAACTGGCTATCAATCAACACCTTGAAGCTCTTGGTATCTACGAAGGTCTTCAAAATAACGAAGGAATAGCATGGTCGGCCTTGAATATTGCACGATTGTTTAAAATGATGAAAAATTATGATAAAAGCATTGATTACGTAAATCAGTCTTTAAGTATATATCAAAAAATCGAAGAAGAACAAGTGCTAAGCACAGGTGTTACATTATGTTACAAAGAGTTAGGCAACATTTATTATGAAATGGGGAATACCGAAAGTGCTATTGAATACAGCGAAAAGGTTTTAAATAGAAATCAAAAAACAGAAAATCAACTAGGGGTAGCCAATTCTTTAAGCACATTAGGTAAAATTAATTTCGATGCAGGTAATTATTCTGAAGCTGAAGATTTTCTAACAAAGGCTATGGAGTTAAAGAATTCTTTACATGACAATACCGAAATGGCATCTATATACCGATATTTAGGCAAATTATATTTAAATGAGGGAAAGGTTGCAAAAGCAAGTAAATATCTTAATAACAGCCTTGATTTTGCTTTAAATCAAAACTTAAAAGAAGAAATTAAAGAAACCTATCTTGATTTATCAAAGCTCTACGAACAGACAAATAATAATTTAAGTGCGTTGGACTATTTTAAGAAGTATACAGCACTCAAGGACAGTCTGAATAATCAAAAGATTAATGAGTTGGAGTTACAATATGAATTTGACAAAGAACAACGAATAAGAGAGTATGAAGAACTGCAAAAGGATATAGAACAGGAAGCTAAATTACAAAAGGAAAAGATCTTAAAATGGAGTTTTGCAGGAGGCTTTGTATTTATGATCATTTTAGCCTATGTAATCTTTAAGAATTATCAGCGTAAGAAAAAAACAAATGTCCTGTTAACAAAACAAAAAAATGAGATAGCAGAACAAAGGGATGAAATTGGAGCGCAACGTGATTTTGTAACCAAACAGCGAGATCAAATTGCAAGTCAGAATACGATTATTACCGATAGTATAGAGTATGCACGAAGAATACAATCTGCATTGTTTCCCCAGGATAAATTTCTCAGAAAAGTTTTAGGTGAATATTTTATCTATATGAAACCTAAAAACATTGTTAGCGGTGATTTTTATTGGGTAGCAGAGAAGGGAAACAAAATTATCATTACTGTATCTGATTGTACTGGTCATGGAGTGCCAGGCGCTTTTATGAGTATGTTGGGTATTGCATTTTTAAACGAGATCGTAAATAAAAGCAGCAAAGTTCAAGCAAATAAAATATTGGATCAGCTGCGAGAGAATATAATGGATTCATTGCATCAGGAATATGGAACAAGAGGTTCCAAGGACGGTATGGATATGGCCTTGTGTATTATTGATAAGAAATCTTTAGAAATGCAGTATGCTGGAGCATATAATTCGGTTCTAATACTTAGAAATGGAGAAATTCATGAGTTAAAAGCAGATAAAATGCCTATAGGCATACATGCCATAAAAATGGAAAAAGGATTTTCAAATCAAGAATTCAAACTGGAAAACCAAGATATGCTCTATTTGTTTTCGGATGGATATCTGGATCAATTTGGTGGAGAAAATGGAGTGAAATTTAAACAAAAAGCTTTTAAAGAGTTGTTATTAAAAATTTCTGAACAACCTATGAATGAGCAAAAAGAAGAAATTGAAGAAAGAATGAAAAATTGGCAAGGTGAATATTCCCAACTAGATGATATGATGGTGATGGGAATTAGAGTTTAAAATATAAAACCCGAAGAAATTAAGCTTCGGGTTTTCTTAATTTATTGGTTTATCTCCTGAATTGCTTCAGAGACATTTATTGCATAATCTCCTAACTTTTCACATTCACATACCAAATCATTATAAATGATTCCGGTTTGATAACTATATTTTTTCTTTTCAACACTCTTTAAATGCTCCTTTTTAAGCTTGGTCCTGAAGCGATTTATTTTCTCCTCAACCTCCTGTGATTTAACAATGTTAATATTCTTGTATCCATGTTCCAGGTTTTTCTGCATTTCAATTAAGGATTCTTTTAACATATCAGACATTTCTAAAATGTTTTCTTGCAGAATAGCATCAAATTGAACTTTTTTCTCTTTTTTTCTTACAAGAGTTCTGGCCAGGTTATAACAGCTATCTCCAATACTTTCAATATCAGTAATTACATTTAACATGGCTTTTATTCTTTTCGATCCCAACAGGCTTAAATCTTCTTCTGAAATTTTAGTTAAATAATCCGCGATTTCTTCCTCCATTCTATCACTTATGCCCTCATATTTTTCAACCTTATCAAACAATTTGTGTATTTTTTTTTCGGAACTTTCTTTTATCATACTTTCAATGTAAGCATACATTTTTTCAATTCGTTTGGCATAAACTAAAATTTCTTGTTTGGCCTGATGTATAGAAAGCTCTGCTGTTGATAGCAGCCCAGTATTAATAAACTGCAACCGGAATTCTTCTGTGTCTTCTTTCTGTGGAACCATTTTAGTTACAATCAATTGTATAAACTTGGTAAACCAAATAAATATCAACACATTGGCAACATTAAATGAAGTATGAAATATTGATAATGCAATTGGAATAGCGACAGGTGAATCGAACGGAGAAGCTCCTCCGGATCTTTGTACAAACCAATCAATTCCTGATAAAAAATGTTTAAAGATTAAGGATACCCAAATAACTCCTAAAATATTAAAAATTAGGTGGGCTCGTGCTGCGCGTTTAGCAGAAACATTGGCGATAGCTGCTGCAATATTAGCGGTTACTGCTGTTCCAATATTTTCACCCAGCACCATTGCTGCTGCCATATCAAATGGAATCCAGCCAAAATTACACATAACTAATGTTAAGGCCATAGTGGCACTCGATGATTGTATAATCATGGTTAGCAAAGTTCCAATTGTTAAAAACAACAAATGTGAAAAAACACCATGAGAAGTATAGTTTTGCAGAAATGCCAAAATTTCAGGATGACTTTTAATGTCAGGAACGGAGCCTTTTAAGAAATCCAAGCCAAGGAAAACCATGGCAAAACCGATAATAAATTCCCCCCAGGATTTTCTTTTGTTGTTTTTTGAAAATAAAAGCGGAAAACCCAACCCAATTAATGGCAAGGAAATAACACTAATCTTAATTTTAAATCCTAATATGGATATTAACCATGCAGTTACTGTGGTTCCTATGTTGGCTCCCATTATAACTCCAATGGACTCTGCCAAAGATAGTAGCCCGGCGTTAACAAAACTTACCATCATAACTGTTGTAGCCGATGATGACTGAATAATTGCTGTTATTAATAATCCAGTAAACACCCCCTTTACAGGGTTTGAGGTCATTTTGGCTAATATAGTGCGCATTTTATCACCTGCAACTTTTTGCAAGGCCTCGCTCATGAGTTTCATTCCATAGAGGAAAAAGCCTAACGAACCAACCAATGTAAGAAAATCAAGAATGCTGTATTTCATTTTTTAAGAGTGTTAACTTTTGTATTGCAAAACTATAAAAAAGAGTAAATTTTCATACACTTCTGATCATATTAAATGAACAATAAGTTAACAAGGCAATAAATATTTGAGAAGTTAAGATATAATTCTATTTTTGAGAATATTTTAAACTAGGCAAGATGTACAATTTGAAAGAATTACAGGATTTAATCAATAAAAAAATTTCGAATGAAAAAATAGGGAGAGAACCCTTTTCTTTATATGATCCTATTAAATATACCCTGGAATCTGGAGGTAAAAGAATCCGCCCTGTTTTGGTTTTAATGACTTGCAATTTGTTTTCTGATAAGATTGAACATGCATTAAGACCGGCAATTGGATTGGAAATATTTCACAATTTCACCTTACTTCACGATGACATTATGGACCATGCAGATATACGAAGGGGCAACCCAACGGTGCATAAAAAATGGAACGAAAATGCTGCAATTCTTTCTGGCGATGCCATGTTTATAAAAGCGTACGAATATTTTTTAGATTGCCAATCAACTAATTTTAGAGAGATACTTAAAATATTCAACAGCACTGCGTTGGAAGTTTGTGAAGGACAGCAATATGACATGGAGTTCGAAGAAAAAGCAATAGTAACAGAAGCAGAATATTTAAGAATGATAGAGCTTAAAACTTCTGTTTTGTTAGCCGCAGCATTAAAAATTGGGGCACTATTGGGAGGAGCCAATGAAAAAGATGCTGATTTACTCTATCAATTTGGTCTAAACATTGGTTTGGCATTTCAACTTCAAGATGATTATCTGGATGTATATGGAGACGTGAAGGTGTTTGGCAAGAAAATAGGAGGAGATATTGTTGCAAATAAAAAAACATTTATGTTGATTAAAGCTCAGGAAATGGCACGGGGAGAGATAAAAGAGCAACTAAACCAACTATTAAATGAGCAGGATTTTGATAGAGAGACAAAGATTAATG
>PKTC01000529.1 GCA_002869305.1 Marinilabiliales bacterium | reverse complement strand
CATTACACGATTTATCGCTTATACCTTCTCTTTTACAAATTTTATTTAACATAGCTAGAGATGCATTTACATCACTCCATTTTAGATCAATACCATCCAAATAATTCTTATCTATAATTCCTTTTTCATAAGCTTCCATTAAAAACCCAATGGTATTTCCAACGGAAATTATATCGATACCATAATCATCTGCAACAGCGATGAGCTTTTGCAAACCCGCTAAATCAGAAATCAATAGGTTAGCACCTAGCATTGTTCCCGTTTCATATTCAGGACCATCATGTACCATTACACTATATGATCCCTTTGCAATTCCTGACTTTTTACAGGCTAATGCACATGAAAAACATGCGAAATCGCGTTTCCACACTTTTTCACGATTGGCTTCGGTTCCAATTTTTTCAATATCCGCAAAAGTTCCTTCACTATAATTTTTAACAGCCTGTGTTCCACCTTTACTTGAACTTGCTAATGCATTGGCAGTACCTCCATAACGCCACCATTTTAATCCATCGTTATTATTTTCTTTAAAAGAAACCCTTATTTGAGATAACAAATTCAAATATTCTTTGTGTTTTGCAACATTCAGAGATTTTGTTCCCTTAACAGCGATCGCTTTAAGATTTTTCGATCCCATAACACATCCTGTTCCACCTCTTCCTGCAGCACGAGCTGCAGTATTTAAAACTGAAGCCATTGGAACCAAATTTTCTCCTGCAGGACCAATATAACAAGATTCAAATTTTCGATCACCTAATTCGTCAATTAGCGCATTATCAAATTCATCAGTACCCATTCCCCAAAATTTAGATGCATCCAGTATCTCAACTTTATCATCTTCAATTTTAATGTAAACAGGATTCTTCGCTTTGCCCGTTACACAAATACCATCATAGCCAGCATATCTCATTTCTGGACCAAAGAATCCACCCATGTTAGAATAACTTACTGTTGAACCGTGGTCATATTTTGGATTAATAGCTGATGTTCGGGGTGATTTTGTAACAACACATGTTCTTGATGAAGAAGGTATAGGTAATCCTGAAAAAGGTCCCGGCATAAATAACAATGCATTATCAGGAGATAATGGATCAATACCTGGCTTAGGCAACTTATCCCAAAGTATTTTAGTTCCTAGACCACGTCCTCCAATAAATCTTTTTATATCTTCTTCTGGTACTTTTAAATTTTTTATTTCGCCTGTAGTTAGGTTAATATCTAGTACTTTTCCGTAATATCCTTTTATAGCCATAACTTCCTCCTAAATATTTACATGATAAAATTGCTTTATTAATCGCTCTGCAATTTGTGCTGGTGCTAATTCTGATAAATCGCGATCTGCTTTCATCTCAATATAGCTTAATGCATCAAACGGACAGTTTTTAACGCATTGTGTACTACCATTACAAAGAGTGCACATACGTTCCGGTTTATTTGTTTCAGGATTTGGTATGATTACTCCAGCACGTTTACTTTTACAAGCTTCGGCACATTGTGCACATGCAATGCATCGTTCCAAATCATTTTTAATAGTCATGTTATTATCGCGGTATAAAGCTTTTCGTCCGGTATCAGGATCAGGCTCAACAGGACATGCTTCGACACAAGGAGCATCAGGACAAATAGCACAAGTAACTGGAACATCAACATCCGGATTATAATGATATACCCGAATATTTGACAAGTGGGGATTTCCAATTCCATTAAGATTTTCACCTTCGATTAAGATTGGATTATTGAAAGCTGAGCAAGAACTTTCGCAGGTTCTGCATCCTGCGCATTTCTCAAAATCAACACTAATTGCTTTGATCAACTTGTTCTCTTTATCATTTATAATTCGAAAACCATAAGAGCCCAGGATGATTAAACCTCCTCCTCCAATTGCTACATTTTGCAGAAAATGCCTTCTAGAATATTTATCGGTTTTACTCATAGCATGTAAAGTTTTTCATACAACAAAAAAATACAAAAGCGATATGCACGCCTATACATATAGCTTTAGGCAGTATAAGTTAGTAAATCTTTAAATGAATGACTAAAAGATTTTAGGTAAGTTTAACTACTTTATTTTATATAGAATGATTCCAATATAAATTGCTGTTAATTTAAAATCTTGTGAATACTAATTTTTCAATTATTCTAAACAGGTATAGTATAACCTTGTATTCTGTCTAGATAATATCGATATCTTCAAATTTAAGCCAACCTTTACTTCCATCACTTAGCTTAATTTCTCTCCAATTAGAAATTTTGTCTACAATCCACACCTTCGTGCCTTCATGTAATACAAATAAATCAGTACCGCTAGTATCAGGTGAACTTTTAACAGTTACCGAAGGATTCATAACAATGGCAGTATTCCCTGAAATTATTTTTTGCTTCTGCTGGTATGAAAAGACCAAAGAAATGATAGATACCAATACCAATAAAAATCCTAACCAAAAGGATAATTTTTTAAATCCTAAACTACGACTATACAAATAAAATGATATAAAAATCAAAGCGAAAATAAAAGTAGCGATGACAATTAGTGCACAGCTATTCGAAGACAAAATATTTTTAAGATCTCTTATCCATCCTGTTATAAAAAATACCGGAAGAACTTCTATTTTATCGACAACAAATCTATTTGCTAGTTCAAGGTTATATTTAATATCTTCATCGTTTGGAGATAATTGAATTGCTTTTTCATAATTCAAGATAGCAGTAGCAATTACATTCTGCTTATAGTAGGCATTTCCTAAATTGAAATACAGATCCGCTGATTCGTATCCTTGTTTTAATATATTCTCATAAACAATAGCAGCATCCTGATATTTTCCTTGAGCGTACATTTCATTTGCTTTATTAAGTAAACTATCAGCTTCTTGTGCTTTAGCGGAAAGCACTGTTGAAATGGCTAAAAAAATTAATATCGCTTTTTTCATTGTTTGATCTCCTTCACTATTTCAGTTTTTGCTGTAACTTACTAATTACTTTGATCGCATCATTATATAAGGTGTCCATTTTAGTTTCTTCTGTAACCGGCGCATATCGTGCATATTCGCAGCGATCAATAATGCTTAATATTTGTTCAATGTATTCAGTATCCACATTATTGTTTAGAAGCTGCTCTCTTGCCTTATCTTTTGATAAATCGGCTACAGGTATACCCAACTTATCGCTTAAATATCCCCAAAGTGCCTTAACCAACTCTTCATAAAACGCTTCCTTTTTATTTTGTTTCATAAATACCGAAGCGGTTTTTAACCTCTTTCGTGCGAATTTGTTAGCTTTTTTATTTTTTACCAACAAAATATTTGCGTTTTCTTTCATTTTCTTGCGTCGGAATACAAAAACTAAAATGAAAATTACAAAACTTACAATATATACCATCCAATAAGCTTTTGAGCCAAATATGAACTCATTTGCCCTAGTAAGATTCATGTCAGTCTTAATGAATCGAATATCTTGTCCTAAAAATTTCAGATCTTCTTTTGTAAATGCAGAAGATACAGTTACTGCAGTATCGCCTTCAGATTTAGAAACACTTATTTTAAATGGTCCTGCTTTTTCAGTTGTATAGCGATCTGTTTGTGTATTAAAATAGGTAAAACTAAATTCTGGAATGGTAAATTCTCCAGCATGTCGAGGAATTATTAAGTATTCAAATGTTTTGTTTCCAATTGCCCCTCCTTCAGTATACTTAATATTATCTCCTACTTTAGGATCGTAAACATCAAAATCTGAAGGAAATTCAATACTTAATGGGTTAATATACTTTAAATTACCACTTCCTGATAGCTTAACTTTCAAATTAATAGCATCATTTGTTTTAACATTTTCATTATCTATTGTAGCTGTTAAATCTAATTTTCCAACCGCTCCTGAAAAATTAAAAGGTTTATTACCCGGTAATTCATAAACTTCAATGGTAACTATATTACTGGTAACTTTTCTGCCTTCAGTATCTACGGTTCCAAAAAAGTCCTCAAACATACTTCGAGATCTTCTATTTCCAGGTTTCTGATAATAGACATCCATTTCGAATGGATCGATCTCTAGTTTTCCTGATTTCTGTGGATACAAAACGTATTTCTTTAAAACTCCGGTTAAATAAACCTGGTTATTAATGCTTTCTCTATTTAAACTTGTTAATGGAGGCACCTCTAATTCTTCTGCTATGAATCCCTGAAATGATGGTAATTTTGCGTTATCTAAACGAGTAATATTTAACCTGGAGAAAAGCTTGATGGTTGCTACTAAATGTTCCTCACGATGAACTTTTTGTTTACTAACAAATATTTTTATGTACAAATCAGCGTTAGATATTTGACTTTGATTCGATGGTTGTTGAGTTTGCTCAGAAAGTCCTGAAGATTCATGCTGTGGAGCACGTGCTCCTTTAATTACCTCAACTGTTATAGGATTAGATTTATATGTTTTTTTATCAACAACTACTTCAGCTGGTGGAATTGTGAAATTTCCTTCCTTATTTGCCTGTACTATATATGTATATCGTAGCTCAAAATTCTGAGTTACTTTTCCATTTATAATGCTAACATTACTTGATTGCGATGTACTTGGGCCTGCTAAAATAGAAAAGGCATCTATAGCTGGAGCTGAAAAATTTTCTGCCTGTGCGTTAATCGTATATATTAATCTGAATTGTTGTCCTAATTCAACAACCTCAGGTGCCGATGCAGTAAATGTAACTTCTTGCGCGTAGCCACATTGTGCAATCAATATAAAAAATAAAAAATACCACCTTTTCATCCTATTCCGTTTTTCTGTTCAAAGCTATAAATTTCTTACCACTCCTTCTCTACTTTTACTTTTGCAGCCGCAGCCTGCTGTTCCTTAACTTTCTTTTGAGTATCTTTCTCGTCATTCGCTAATGCCTGTAATATACGTTCTGCATCTTCTTTCGAGATCTCCGGTTGCTGCTGTTGTTGTTGCTCTTGTTGATCCTTATTTTTATCTTGATTATCTTGATTTTGATCCTTGTTCTGGTCCTGATTATCCTTATTTTGATCCTGATTCTGTTGATCTTTGTTTTGTTCTTGGTCGTTTTTATCCTGATCCTTGTTCTGATCTTGATCTTGATCTTGATTTTGTTGTTGCTGTTGTTGTTCCTCTAATTTTTTCTGGGCATAAGCTAAATTGTACTTGGTGTCCATATCATTTGGATTGTTTCGCAATGCATTTTTATAAGCATTGATGCTTTCCTGAAGTTTATTATTTTTCAATAGTGAATTACCCAAATTATGATATATTTTAGCCTTTTCCTCCTTACTTAATTCATAATCAGACAGATTATTAAATTGATCAACAGCCTCCTCATACTTTTCTTGTTTGTATAAGGCATCACCAACATTAAACAATGGTTTATGTGTCTTCTTTTCATCTAAATCCATAGCTTTTCTATAGGAAATCTCTGAATTTTCAAAATTCTCATTATCGTATTCATTATTTCCCTGACGTATATATTTACGCTCCTTTTGAGCAAAAGCATTCATTGTTAAAAGAACTAAACTAAAAATAAATATCAATTTAAAACTCTTCATAACTATGCATTTATTTTAAATAAATTAAAATTCCTTGACCATTTACCTTTTCTCTCCAAAACAAAAATATCTAATAGAATGAAAAAAAGAGCGATCCCTAATAAATACTGAAAACGATGTTCGAACTCAGTATAAATTTTTTCTTCCATTTCCTTTTTCTCCATTTTATTGATTCGCTCAAACAATTTGTTTAATCCTGTTTGAGTATTGTTAGCCCTGATAAAAACACCACCACCGGCAGTAGCAACCTCTTGCAATGTTTTTTGATCTAACTTACTAATCACAGTATTTCCATCCTTATCTTTTTGAAATACTGTTTGTCCAAATCCTTTCTGAAGAGGAATTGGTGCCCCCTGTGGGCTTCCCATTCCAATAGTATGAATTGTAATTCCTTTATCTTTTGCAAGCTTAGCTGCCTTAACGGCATCATCTTCATGATTTTCACCATCGGTAATAACAATTAATGCTTTTTCCATTTCAGTTTCTGGTGTAAACGAATTCATAGCTAAATCAATAGCCGAACCAATGGCAGTACCTTGTTTCGAAACTATATTTGTATTTATAGAAGATAAAAACATTTTAGCTGCTGAGAAATCAGAGGTTACAGGAACTTGAATGTAAGAATCTCCGGCAAATACAATTAAGCCTATTCGATCGTTATCCATGTTATCGATTAACTTAGAAATAGCTTGTTTGGCCCTTTCTAATCTATTAGGTTTAATATCTTCAGCTAACATACTATTTGAAACATCCAAAGCAATAATAATTTCAGCTCCTTTTCTTTTGACCTTCTCTAATTTTGATCCGAACTGAGGATCCGCCAAGGCAAAAATAATTGACAATACAGCCATACTTAAAAAAATAAATTTTAAGATAGGTTTACTCTTTGAAACAAATGGCATTAGTTGTTCTATAACACTTAAGTCTCCAAATTTAATCAGTGCCTTTTTCTTCTGATACTGTCCTAATACGAATAACAATACTAAGACAGGTAGTAATAACAATAAATATAAATATTCTGGATTCCCAAATCTAAACATCTTCTTTAGTATTAAGTATTAAGTACAAAGTACTTAGATAAAAACGTTAAATCTACTTTCAATTCTACTAATTATTTCTTTCACACCTTTCAAGTCCAAACTCAAACCCAAACTATTTTAAGGTATTTGTCTTAATAATGTATTTCTCAATATCATGTCAGATAATAATAAAAAAGCTGCAATTAATACAAAGTTTAAGAACTCTTCATCTTTTTGACTAAACTCTTTCACTTCAATTTTCGATTTTTCTAACTGATCTATTTGTTCATATATCTGACGTAATTTTTCATTATCTGTTGCCCTAAAATACTCACCTCCTGTATTGCTTGCGATTTCCTGTAATGT
>PKTC01000477.1 GCA_002869305.1 Marinilabiliales bacterium | reverse complement strand
CTATCAGGATCAGGTGGTTCCAAAGGAACGAAAGACTTCCAGAAAACCAGGAGTTATTGAATAACCCATATTCATAAAATTTGGGTTAAAATATCCATGCTGCCTGTAACTTATATAAGAATATATCGTCATACTTTCACTACTATAAACTAATGTTACAAGCTATGTTTAAAAATTACCTCTTAACAACACTCAGAACCATTATAAAACATCGAGGATTTACTTTCATCAATGTAACCGGACTAACCATCGGAATGGCATGTTGTATCATGATCTTGTTATTTATTACCAACGAATTAAGTTATGATAGGTATCATGAAAACGCAAACCAAATTTATCGGGGAGGTATTGATGGCCGATTAGGTGATCGTGATTTTATGACCTATACCACCGCGGCACCTTTTGCGCGAACCATGGTAGAAGAATTTCCCGAAGTTATAAATGCTACACGCTTTTTAAAAGGAAGCAATAAACTAATTAGTTACGGTGATAGCCGTTTTATTGAGGATGGTGTTTATTATACCGATTCCACCGTCTTTGATATTTTTTCGTGGGAAATGATAAAGGGAAATCCTAAAACTGCCCTGGCTGGTCCTGGATCTATTGTTTTTACAGAAAGTATGGCCTTAAAATATTTTGGCAAGGAAGATCCTATGAACAAAACGGTTACCTTCGATAACGATCGTGAGTTTAAGGTTACAGGTATCATGAAAGATGTTCCTGAAAATTCGCACTTTACTTTCGATTTCCTGGCATCTCTCTCAACATTTGATTGGAGTAGAAATGAATACTGGTTAAGCGATAATTATGCAAGTTACTTATTGTTGCAAGATGGTTTTACGGATGAGGTTATTGAAACAAAAATCAGAGATTTTGTTTTAAAATATGTAGGTCCGCAGGTTCAAGAAGGTTTAGGAATTTCCATGGAAGAATGGGAAAAATCAGGCAATCGATATGGCTATTTTCTTGAACCATTAACCGGAATATACTTAAATTCAGAAGCTACCATGCATATGGCTCCTGTGGGAGATAAAAAATATGTAATTATATTCTCCATTGTGGCTCTTTTTATCCTTGTAATTGCATGCGTAAATTTCATGAACCTAACAACAGCAAAAGCTTCGAACCGAGCTTTAGAAGTTGGAATCAGAAAAGTGGCTGGAGCCCATCGCGGACAACTCATTTTTCAGTTTCTAAACGAATCGGTTATACTAAGCTTTATTGCTATGTTCTTGGCACTTGTGCTGGTATACCTTTTACTTCCGGGCTTTAATAATTTAACTCAAAAAGAACTTAGCTTTGCTTACCTGGCAAACTCCCGTTTTGTGGGAAGTATTATTGCCATGACCTTATTTGTAGCACTATTTGCAGGAAGCTATTCTGCAATAAGTTTGTCGTCGTTTCGTGTAATTACCGTTTTAAAAGGGAAAATACAATCGGGTAGTAAAAAATCCTTTTTTAGAAGTGGATTGGTTGTTTTTCAGTTTGTCATTTCTATCGGAATCATCATAGCTACCATCATTGTTTCCAATCAGCTTAATTACATGCAAAATAAGAAGCTGGGATTTAAAAAGGAAAATGTAATCGTTGTAGAGCGTCCCGGGGCATTAGATGATCAGTTGAAGGCGTTTAAGGAGGAATTACTTCGTTTTCCCGATATATTACTGGCCGGGGCATCCACAACAGTTCCTGGTGCAGGGTTTAGCGGCAATGTTTATCAGCGCGAAAATTCTTCTACCGACGAATTAATTCATTTTCAAAGAGTTACTGGCGATTATGATTTTCCTGCAACCATGGGTATGAAAATTAAAGCAGGGAGGTATTTTTCGGAAGATTTTCCAGGAGATTCAATGTCTGTTGTAATAAATGAATCGGCCGTAAAAGCTTTAGCTTATGAAAATCCGGTAGGAAGATATTTAATTGGATTTGGCGATAACGATGAAAAGGTTAGACTGGAAATTATCGGAATTGTTGAAGATTTCCACACACAATAGATGCACGACAGGATTCCCAATGTAGTCATGTCTTATCCGGGAGATTTTTATCCTTCCTATTTAGCCATAAAAGCGAAAGGATCTACTATAAATGAAAGCTTGCAAAATGTTGAAAAAACCTGGCAGGAGTTTTTACCTGCACAACCTTTCGATTATTTCTTTATGGATGAATATTTTAATAACCTGCATAAATCTGAAATGAGAACAGGTAAGGTGCTGGGAATATTTTCGATTCTGGCATTGTTCATTGCTTCGCTCGGCTTATTTGGATTATCATCCTTTATATCGGAACAACGAACCAAAGAAATTGGCATTCGAAAAGTGATGGGATCCAGTATTTCAGGCATTCTGTATCTGCTGAGCAAACAGTTCACTAGATGGGTGCTCATAGCAAATATTATTGCCTGGCCCATTGCATATTACTTGATGGATAAATGGTTGTTAAATTTCGAATACCGAATCGAGATTAACATACTACTATTCCTTTTTGCAGGTTTGTTCTCAATCTTAATCGCTTTAGCTACCATTAGTTTCCAAACCATAAAAGCGGCATCGGCCAACCCGGCCAATTCACTCAGATATGAGTAATACATAAAATTTCTTTAAGGCAAGTAGACTTCTGGATAATCAGGAGTCTTTTTTTATGAGGTTCGCTGAGGAATGGTAATTTGGTTTAAACAAAAAATCAACATACAAGCAAACTCACCTAAGTGATTAGCTAACAATTTGTTTGATTCTAATCCAATTTATTGTAACTTGAATAACTTTTTTAATAAAAAATTTCAGGCTCCTTATTCAATTTTGAAACGAATTACATAAAATCTACACGCATGAAAAAATTTTACCTTATTTCAATCATCTTTGTGTTTTGTATTCATTGTTTTACAGCGATTCAGGCGCAAACACGATTATTACGAAATCCCGACGTTACAGATAGCCATATTGCTTTTGAATATGCCGGAGATATCTGGATATGCAATATAAATGGAAGTCAAGCTCAACGTTTAACCGTATCGTCGGGGATGGAAACCAAGCCTTATTTTTCGAACGATGGCAAATTCGTTTGCTTTACTGGTCAGTACGATGGAAATACAGATGTATATATGGTTTCCATTGAAGGTGGAAATCCGCAACGATTAACCTGGCATCCCGGAACCGACGAGGCTCGGGGATGGACTCCTGATAATCATATTATGTTTGTTTCAGGAAGGACCAAAGTTCCGGTACAAAGCCTGGAGCAGTTCTGGAAAGTTAGCAAAGACGGAGGAATGCCTTCAGAATTAAAAGTCCCTAGAGTAAGCTTTGGCGATTTTAACCAGGATGGTAGCATGTTTGCTTACCAGATGGTACAGCCCTGGGAAAATGAATTCCGTCATTACCGGGGAGGTCAGAATAATCCGATACGAATTGTGTCCATGGATACGTATCAGTTAACAAAAGTTCCCTGGAATGGTAGCATTGATCAGAAACCTGTTTGGAATGGAGATGAAGTTTTCTTCCTGTCGGATAGAGATACCATATCTAATGTGTGGTCGTACAATGTTAAAAATCAGGCGCTTGTACAGCGTACATTTTTCACAGAATTTGATACCAAGCATATAGGATCAGGGGGAGATAAGCTGGTTGTAGAAAATGGCAGTTATCTTTATCTCCTCGACCCAACAACAAATGATATTTCTAAAGTTCAGATTAACATAAACGCTGATCTAAGCTGGACCCGACCTCATTGGAAAAATGTTGCCGAAGATATTCAAAATGCCGCAGTAAGCCCGACAGGTAAAAGAGCTGTTTTTTCGGCGAGAGGAGATATATTTACAGTTCCTGCCAAGGATGGCTCCATAAGAAACATTACAAATAGCGCCGGAATAGCTGATAGAGCTCCGGCCTGGTCGCCCGATGGAATATATATCAGTTGGTTTTCGGATGAGAGTGGCGAATATAAATTGTATTATTCTGACCAATATGGTAAAAACCTGAAAAAAATAGCATTGAGAAATCAATCATTCTACTTCACCCCGGTTTGGTCACCAGACTCTAAAATGATAAGTTTTACCGATGGCGATAGAAATATTTGGTTATTAACGATAGCAACAGGAGAACTCAAGAGAATAGGGAATGAAAATTTTGATAGTCCACAGCGAACCATATATCCTGAATGGTCGCCCGATTCAAAATGGATTGCATACGTATCAAAACTAAAAAGTGAATACAATGCCATTTTTATTTATTCAGTTTCCGAACAAAAATCCTATCAGATAACAGATGGTATGTCTAATTGCATTTCTCCTGCCTGGGATAAAGGCGGTAAATACCTTTATTTCATGGCCAGCACCAATTATAGTTTGCATGTAGGATGGTTAGACATGTCTTCATTTTTCAGACCTCTCGAGTATGCTGTTTACATGGCCGTACTCGATGCAGACGAGCCTTCTCCCATTTTTCCTAAAAGTGATGATGAAAAAGTAAAAAAGAAGGATGAAGAAAAAGAAAGTTCAAAGAAAAAGGATGAAGAAAAAGAAGATGAAGAAATAAAAGTAAAAATTGATTTTAAAGGTCTTAATCAACGAATTATTGCCTTGGATATTCCACAAAAGTCATATCTTTCGGTTGTAGCCGGAGAAGAAAAAAAGATTTATATTGCTGAAAGACCTGCTGATATGCTTTCAAGAACCTATGACCTTAAAGAGTATAATCTTGAGGAAAAGGAATTAAAAGACGTCACTAAAAACATACAAGATCATTATATTTCATATGATGGTAAAAAAATACTGTATCAAAAAGGTGATGCTTGGAAAATTGAAGATCTTAAACCAGATCTCAAGGGAGAAAGCAGCCTGGCACTGAAAGATCTCAATCTTAAGATAGATTCAAAAGCTGAATGGGCGCAAATGTTCAAAGAGGCTATTCGCTATCAACGCGATTTCTTTTATGTTGAAAATGTGCATGGCCTCGATCTTACTACAATAGAAGAAACCTATAAACCCTGGATTGAAGATGTGAATCACAGAGCCGATCTTACCTATGTTCTGGATATTATTGGAGGAGAAACCGTTGTTGGTCATTCATTTGTAGGAGGTGGAGACTATCCCGACCTTGATCGTGTTCCTGTTGGTTTACTGGGCGCTGATTACATGCTGGTGAATGGTTACTACCAGATTGCCAAAATTTACGAAGGCGAAAACTGGAATCCCGACCTTCAGTCACCACTAAGTGGTCCTGGAATAAATGTAAAAGAAGGAGATTATATCCTTTCGGTAAATGGGGAAATGCTCGACGGCACTAAAAATATCTATAGCCTATTTGATCAAACAGCGGGAAAACAAACTATTCTAAAGATCAATAGCACTCCATCTTTGAATGAAGCCAGGGAAGTAGTGGTAATTCCGGTTTCAAGCGAATCTGCGCTACGACAAAGAGCCTGGATTGAAAAAAACAGAAAAAGAGTAGATGAATTATCTGGGGGTAAGTTAGCTTATGTATGGCTTCCAAATACTACCCTTGCCGGATATGAAAACTTTAACAGATACTTTTTTGCCCAAAAACATAAAAAAGGAGCTATAATTGATGAACGTTACAATGGAGGAGGATCAGCAGCCGATTATATCATTGATTTGCTTGATCGGGAGTTAATGGGATATTTCAACAATTCGGTTGGCGACAAACAAGCTTTTACAAGTCCTGCGTCAGCATTGTACGGGCCAAAAGTAATGATCATTAATGAGCGTGCTGGATCCGGCGGAGACTACTTACCTTACATGTTTAAGAAAAAAGAAATAGGCCCTTTAGTTGGAACAAAAACCTGGGGTGGTCTTGTTGGATGGGGAGGTTTACCACCGCTTATTGATGGTGGATTTATGGGAGCTCCTCGCTGGGGATTCTTTAATGCAGAAGGAGAATGGGATGTTGAGAACAAAGGAATTTCTCCGAATTATCATGTGGAACAAATCCCTTCACAAGAAATCAGTGGAATAGACACCCAGCTTGAAAAAGCAGTTGAAGTAGCTCTTGAGTTACTAAAAACGGAAGAGGTGAAACTTAAAAAACAACCTGCAGATCCGGTTAAAGTGCTTGAAAAGATAAATAAATAATTTCATGAAATAACGGTCCCGATTTATCGGGAGTATCTGCTTGTTTATTCACTGAGCTAATTTCAATTGTACATTGAAACAAACAGGCAAAATAACAATCACAAAAAAAGGACTTCTGGATAAGCAGGAGTCTTTTTTTATGAAGGATATCTATATCGCTTGCTGAACCAATCCTGTTTTTATGTGTTTAAAAAACATTAATCATTTATTGAACACAATATGAACAACAGATATTTCACCAAATTTTTAAATATTGTTGAAAAGGGAGGAAATGCTTTACCCCACCCTGCAACTTTATTTGCCATTTTTGCATTATTAGTAGTTTTTCTATCCGGTTTTTTAAGTCTTTTCGACATACATGCTATTCATCCTCGAACCCAGGAAATGATTGAACCGGTGAACTTATTGTCCAAAGATGGTTTGGGTAGAATATTAAAAGAAATGGTTACCAACTTTACAAGCTTTGCCCCTTTGGGAACCGTATTGGTGGCCATGCTTGGAATTGGAATAGCAGAAAGCAGCGGATTTATAGGCACGGTTCTCCGTATTTTAGTCATGTCGGCACCAAAACGTTTGCTTACATTCGTAATTGTTTTTTCATCTATTTTATCGAATACAGCCAGCGAAGTAGGTTATGTATTGCTGGTTCCATTAGGAGCCATTATCTTTTTATCGGTTGGCAGGCACCCTCTTGCTGGGATGGCAGCAGCATTTGCAGGTGTTTCAGGAGGATATAGTGCTAATTTATTGTTGGGAACCATAGATCCCTTATTAGCGGGATTATCCCAGGAAGCTGCTCATATAATCGATCCTGACTATTTGGTAAATCCGGCAGCGAACTACTATTTCATGTTTGCT
>PKTC01000479.1 GCA_002869305.1 Marinilabiliales bacterium | reverse complement strand
TTACCTCATTTGATTTAAGAATATTTTTTGACAAATAGTATCCTCTTTACTCATTATATTCATTGGAAGCGTTAAGCTGATAATTACGTTCTTCGAATTGCCCTGTAGATGCAACAAATTCACCATTTATATATAGCTGATCCAGATCATCAATTTTACCTAAAACCACCACCAAATCATCATGTATTAAATCATAGGATAGTTTAAATTGAATAACATACCATGCAAAACCATCGTAATTAAAGAAACCTTGATTTTCCCAGGTTCCTGGCACTAGTATTTCTGACCAATCAGAATAATCATTTAGATAACTCCAATTTTCATTATCACCTGTTTTAAACTTCCATAATCCTTGTAAATCAAAATCTAATAATAAGGGATTACGTTCTTTGAGTAATTTGATGTTTCCTCGTAAAATTCCTCCTTCTAATTGTTCATCAAAAACTCTTACTGCTATTACATTCTTTGAGTTAGATTTGAGCACATTTTTTGGAATGGAATAAATTCTTCGAGCATTGTAGGCTGTTTTATAATTGGGAGGGAAGGAGCCTGTAAACCCTATTTTTTTTCCATTAATGTATACTTCATCAACATCATCAATATAACCTAATTCAAGATATAAATTCTGATTATTTAATTCCAAATTCAGTGTAAAACTCTCCCGATACCATGCTGTGCCATCATAACCATAATATCCTTGACTTTCCCATGGGCCAGGGACATGTATTTCCTGCCACTGACTATGATCAAAATTTTCGTTAGCCCATTCTAAGTTATCACCGATGGAGAAACTCCATTTACCTGATAAATCCATTACCACTTCCATTTCTTGTCCGTAAGATAACCGACAAAAAAAGATTAATCCTAACAATGTATACTTTATCTTGTTCACAACTAATTAAATATTAAATCCCAAATTGAATAATTTCCGTAATATTTTTTTTCGAAATATTTAAATTTTTCTTTGGTGGTTACACCAATAGGGCCCTCGTATATACCACCATCCTGAAAATAATCATACACTTTTACTACAACTGTATTCTTCCCATCTTTTCGTATTAAATCTGAAGGTATACTATATGCTCTTAGGGCAGTATATTCATTACCTCTCCCGAAATATGCACCTCGATCCTTTAATTCAAAAATATCTCCTATTTTTTTTCCGTTAAAGTACACATAATCGTAGTCATCAATTTTACCTAACACAAGCACTAATTCATTTTTGGCAACTTTTGATGATATAGTAAATGTTTTCATATAAACCGCATAACCATCGTAATCTTCAAAGCCTGCATCCTCCCATTTACCTGGTACTTTTATTTTTGTCCAATCCAGGCTCGAAAGTTTTGGGTTAATATTATTTGATGGTTTACTTAAAGCGAAGCTCCACTCTCCTTCTAAATTTATTTCGAGTAAATCGTTGGTTATATCGTAATACAATCCTACTGTACCTTGAGTTATACCTCCATATGCCCAAGAATCATATACACGAACAGCAATTACATTACTTTCATCTGCTTTTAATAAACTATTATGGACTCTGTAAATACGCTCCTGATTATATGCAGTTTTATATTTAGGAAAGAAACTTCCCGTTTGGCCAATTTTATTACCGTTTATATAGACTTCGTCTACATCATCAATGTTTCCAAGAACTAAAAAAACAGGTTTGGTAGCTTCCAAACTAGATAATTTAAATGACTTCCTGTACCAAGCAAAACCATTATATCCATCATATCCCTGCTGTTCCCAACTTTTTGGAACATATAACCTATCCCATTTGCTATCATTGAAATCTTTCTTCATCCAATGGCTATTATCACCAACACTAAATTGCCAATATCCCTCCAGATCTTTAATTAGCTCTAATTCCTGAGCTTCAATCTTTCCGGATATTAAAAACAATAGTGTAAAGGCAATAATTAATTTAGATTGTATGGTTCTCATTGTTTAATAATCCTTTGAACATTAATTTATTTACCTGTTATACTTAAATTTAACATTGATCCAATAATACTCGTTGGCAAAAATCATTCTATCTGCTTTAAGGTCAGTATTTTCAGCTAATAGTTGTTTTGAATAGTCCACCAACTTTGAGTTTTTCCCTAAAATGTGATAAATTTCAATATTCCCATTTTCATTTACTTTAAAACATATTGATAATTTACATTCATCTTTATCACACATAATTTCATCGAAAGGCATATCTTCAAATAGCTCCTTGATATCGGCATTTAATTTGATTTCAGCCTTCTTTTTGGCCATATCATTTTCTTTGGCCTGTCCTAAAGTTGTTGCTGTTATTAGCAAAACCAGTGATAATGTTATTAATTGTAATGTTTTCATGACTCAAGATTTTAATTTAACATCTCATTTAATTATGATGCTAAAGTACAAGTCACTTAACATGAACAAGTCATTACAATGTCAAAGTTCGTCATTAAATGTCACAAAAATGTCATGGATTTAATCAAGAATAAGCTTATAGCCTATTCCGTGTATGGTTATAATGTATTTGGGATTATTTGGATCGTTCTCTACTTTTTGCCTTAGCTTTAAAATAAAATTATCTATTGTTCTTGGTGTTGGTTGATAATCATATCCCCAAACATCATCTAATAATGCATCTCTAGTTACTGTTCCATTCTTTCTTCTCCATAAACAATGTAAAATATCAAATTCCTTACTAGAAAGTTTTTCTGGTTTTTCATTTGAAAAGGCATTATAAGTATCAAAATTTACCGATAGGTTTCCAATTTGTATATATTTTGTTTTCTCTGATTGAGAATCATTATCTTGTGTTCTACGCAATACCGCCTTTACTCTTGCAAGCATCTCACGCAAACTAAAAGGTTTTGTTATATAATCATCTCCACCAGATTCTAGCCCAATTACTTTATCAATCTCCTCTGATTTTGCAGTCAGAAAAATAATGGGAGTAATAACACCTTCTTTTCGTACCTTTTTGCAGATATCAAATCCTGAGATTTTAGGTAGCATTACGTCTAAGAGTATTAAATCATAACTTGAATGCATTATTTTATCTAATCCTGTGTGTCCATTATTAGCAGTATCTACCTCATAACCTTCAAACTCAAGGTTATCTTTTAGTCCTGATAACATATGTTGTTCATCCTCAACAATAAGAATTTTTGCCATTGCTTGAGATTTATTTTATTATGGGGAAAACTAACCTAAAACTACTCCCTGTATTTAGCTTGCTCTTTACTGTTATATTTCCATTATGTGCATCCATTATGTGCTTTACAATGCTTAATCCTAATCCAGATCCCCTAGCTTTATATGCTAAATTACCATCGCTTACTCGAAAGAACTTTTCGAAAATTTGCTTTTGATCCTTTTCGCTAATGCCAATTCCTTGATCCCGTACCTCAATAAACTGACTATTTGAATCTTCTCCTGATATTATATCTATCTGTTTGCGTTCTGAACTGTATTTAATTGAATTTGATAATAAATTAATAATGGCATCTTTAATAGCGTCCTTATCGATATGAATTGCTTTAAGATCTTGTTTTAGTTTTAACTCATAATGGAAGCCCTTGTTTAACAATTCGTGTTTGTAAACGTGAATTACTTCGTTAGCCAAATCATTTAAATAATAATCTTCAAAATTGTATTTCCTCTTATTATTCTCAATGTGCGAAAAGCTTAGAATATTATTAACTATTCCGTTCAATCTATTCGTTTCAAGTTGAATAATTTCATAGTATTCCTTCTTTTTTTTATCATCCTTAACCCTGTCCATCATTAATGTTTCGGAATACATTGATATCATAGCAAGAGGCGTTCTTAATTCGTGAGACACATTAGAAACAAAATCATTCTTTATCTTGGCAAGATCCAATTCCTTTTTCACGTTGTAATATAAAAATCCGATCCCAAATAATATCAAAATATTAAATAATAGCACCAGAAAAATAACTGTTCTAACCCTCTGTTTTACCAAATCATTTAAGGTGTTTCCTGTGAGCTCAACCCCTATACTATAATCCGGAAAAAGCCAAAGCTCATTCGATTTTTGAATATCTTCCAAGTCACTTACTAAGCTGTTAGAAAAGATAATTTCTTTGTTTTTATTATTGTAAACCAGAATATTCATTTTGCCCTCGGCTACCTGTTGTGCTCTTGGTGATAGATTTTCCAGTATAAACTGTTCTGCTTTAATTGTTATAACTCCTAGTTGTGCTTTTTCAGACTTAGATCTAAAAAACAAAAAAACCATTTCTGAAGAATCAATGGCTTTAACTCCAATAACTTTCTGATAATCATTTTTAATATAATTATCTAATTCAGATATTTGTTTAGAATTATTGCTTATAGCATCCTCAATCTGGAAGGTATTTAATGCTGGATTATCTATTTTTGAGCATATCAACCATTCACCATTATTCTCTACATCGTTAATATTTAATTGACTTATTATATCGTTTTGATCTAAAAATTCTTCCAAATTTAAGTTGCTAAGATCTGTTTGAGATAAGATATACTCATCGATATTATTTACCCAACCATTAATTATATCAACAGAATACTGATTTATTGAGAAAAGGATGGATTCAAGTTGGTTTTTATAGACATCATTAATTACCTTCTCCTCATCGGTTATTGAACTATACTGGTATATGGAGAATATGAAACTTGGAGTAATTACAACAAATAATACAAACAGTGATGAAATTAGTATCTTATTTTTAAATATCCTCATAAAAGAATTTAACTTAAATACCAAAAACTATAAATTGGTTAAAGCCTAAAGTTAAGATTAATTTTAATTCTTAATGATGATACAAACAAAAAAGTCTGATTATTAACTGATCAGACTTATCTAAATTTTGAAATATTATTTTTTGTAGTTATTAACGTGATAAGTTTAAGCTTCTCCAATTTTTTTCTTAATCAACTTTTTCCTTTTATAATTTATTTTCACTATGGCCACTATCATTATAGCAGCACTAAGCCATTGAACAAGAGATAAACGTGCATCATTAAACATGTAATCGAATATTATAGCAGATACTGGAAATATGAGTTCTACAATAACTGAAACCATGGCGTTAACATGGCGTAATCCAAAGTAATATAAAAATATTGCTCCACTTCCTGTTGTCAACCCAATAATTACAAAAAATAACCAATTATTTATGGTAACCTGCGGAAATTGCATGAATTTTTGAGTTATTATAAGGTATAAAAACATGATTAAAGTCGTTAGACCATATCTGAAGAAAGTAACTGTTTTAAAGTTGTATTTCTCAAGAACCATCTTGCTAAAAACTGTAGAACTTCCAAAGCATAATGCTGCTATTAATGCATACATTGAAGCTAAGATAGTATTTTTATCAGATGAAAAAGTAGGCCAATTAAACTCAAAAGTTAATGTATAACCTGCTATTATTGCCAATAAACCCCACAATATAAACCGACGTGTAATTTTCTCTTTTAAAAGTATTGCAGCTAACAAAATTGCAAAAATAGGCTGGAGTTTTTGTAACAGAACAACAATGCTCAGTTGCTGAAAATTAATAAGAAATAATGCCTTTACAATTGACAAAGTACCTAATGCTCCTCCAGTTAAGGCAATACTAAGAATAACTACAAAATCTTTCGTGTTAAATTCATTCATAAGCTTATATTGCCTATGCATGAACACATTCATAAGTATGAAAGGAATAAAGTGAAGCATAAATACTACAAATCCAACATCAAGGTTATATAACCGTGGCGTTAAAACAACGCCATCAAACCCCCACATAATAGCAGAGATTCCAATTGCTATGCTTCCTTTTAGTGTTTTATTATTCATAATCTTCAGAAAAAAAGTTGACCTGTTTAGGCCAACCTTTCAATTTATTTTATGAATGAATTACTTTTTCTTTGGTGGTTTATAACCTTTTTGTTTTGCCGCTGCTTCTAATCGCTCCTGCCACTTTGATTTCTTGACCGGTTTCTTTTTATTATCATGTAGTTTTTTGAGAAGTGCCTCGTCATCAACAAATCTTCTAATAAATAGTGTTTGACCTAGAGTTATCACATTCGATAAGAAGTAATAATAACTTAAACCTGAAGAGTAGCTATTAAAGATGAATAATAACATTACAGGCATCATATATGTCATCATAAACTTCATACCAGGCATCTGCTGATTTGCATCATTCATTTGACCAGTATTAAGTTTCGATGAGAAGATCAACGCTATCGCCATTAGAATAGTAAATAAACTAACATGATCACCATACTGAGGTATTGTAAATGGTAAATCTATAATAGAATCAAAAGATGATAAATCATCGGCCCATAAAAATGCTTTTTGTCTTAACTCAAAAGAAGCGGGAAAGAACCTAAACATGGCAATTAAAATTGGAAATTGTATTGCCATTGGAATACATCCTCCCATTGGATTTACACCAACTTTTTTATACATTGCCATGGTTGCCTGCTGCTTTTTCATGGCATCTTCTTTCTTTGGAAACTTCTTAGATATCTCATCAATTTCCGGTTTAAGAACACGCATTTTTGCTGTCGACAAATAAGATTTGTAAGTTAATGGGAACAATACTAGCTTAATTAAGATTGTTAATATTAAAATTATAAGCCCATAGTTTGTAATAAAATTATCAAGAAAGTTGAAAGCAGGTATAATTACAAATCGGTTAATCCATCCAAATATTGATTTTCCCAATGGAATAATTTTTTCAAATCCAAGTTCGTATTGCTTTAAAGTATTAAAGTGATTTGGACCAAAATAGAAAGATAATGGAACAGATGATTCCGAAGTAAACTCAAATGGTAATCCTATAGTTGATTCAAAATACTTTAAGTATTTATCACCTTCCTCAAAGCTTTTATACTCTATTATTCCATTAGCTAAAAAATTATCAGCAACCAAAATAGATGAAAAAAACTGATGCTGATAAGAAACC
>PKTC01000407.1 GCA_002869305.1 Marinilabiliales bacterium | reverse complement strand
TGTATTCTGTAGAGCTGTCTGACAGACTGAAAAAGTCAAATATTAATGTATTTACAGGAGTTCCTAGTATGAGACCATTTAAAACAGGGCTGGGAAGAGACTTATCTTTCTTTATGAAACTCATGATGAAAACGATATCAGTTGATGTGAAAAAGGTTGTTGGAAACATTATGCAAATTATAGAAAATGATGATGTCGAGCAGGGGTTTGTTTTTAAAGGCAAGGAAAAGATCAATCTAAATTCCTATTGGAAAAATTCAAACATTAGAAACAAGCTTTGGCATAATACTGAAAACATTCTAACCAACCGGATTTAAGAATGCAATAACAAAATAAAATATTTACAAATTAAAACTTAAAATCATGACACAAAATATAGAAATGAATAAGCAGAATAATTTAACACTTGGTATTAAAATTATTATTGGATTTTATATCTTAAATATTATCTTTTGGGTTGTTGGACAAGGAGGATCAGTAATTGCATATGATACCGTGGCGAGTTGGGGATTGGTGGAAGCAAGAGAAACTGTTGATCCTTTTTGTATTGTTATCAATAAGGCAATTGGACTTGCAGATGTAATTATTGCACCACCAATTTTTATAATTGCTATTATTGGTCTCTGGAAAATGCGATTTTATGGTTTAATGGCTTCTTTTATGGGTTTTGGAATAGGCTTTTACTGGACAGCCATAGCATGGGTAAAGCAGATATTTATTGTTCAAGCAGATGTAAAATGTGAACCCTTTGATGTTGGAACACATGGTATGCTTGCATTTGTTTTTCTTTTTTCCTTATGGGGTAGTTGGTACTTGCATAAGAATCGCAAGTTATTAATTTAGAAACACTATATCTTAAAGTAAAAAGCGGTAATGCCGCTTTTTTAAATATCACGAATGCAGCTGAAAGCTGCAAAAAGACCGCTGGAATACAAATTTTTTATTATCAGATCGATAAGTCAACCTTCAAAGGGCGTATTATTTGTAATACTCTATATTGAACTTTCGTTTCGTAGATTCCTTCCCGATACGCTTCGTCAGAAATGTGCTAGTCTTCATTCCTGCGAACTTTTCTCACGAGCTATGCGAGTAACGCAGGAATCTATCCTACCATTCCATGGATAAATCAATCCACTCAGGATTTTTAGATTCTATTAATTGTATCTTCCAGTCTCTTTTCCATTTTTTTAATCTTCTTTCTCTAATGAAAGCTTCACCGGATGTTTTGTACACCTCATAATAAACTAACAGGCTAACATTGTATCTTTTCGTAAATCCTTCAACCGCCTTTAGTTTATGCTCTTTCATTCTTCGCTCAAGATCATCAGTAAAGCCAATATACAATGTACCATTCTTTTTACTTGCTAAAATATAAATGTAATATTGCTTCATCATTAAATATTATAGATTCCTGATCTATGCTACGCGACGTCAGGAATGTGTCTAGGTTCATTCCTGCACACGCAGGAATCTATCCTACTAATATTTTTAAAATACACTAAATTGAACTATCGTTTCGTAGATTCCTTCCCGATAGCTATCGGGACCCGCTACGCTTCGTCAGGAATGTGAACTTAGTCTTCGTCCCTGTAAAACTCAATAAATTTTTCTTCATCCATCAGGAACATGGCTGGAAACTGGAGTACTTCTCCATATTGCTCTACATGTACTTTTCGCCGTGCCAGTAAATTATTTCCATCAAACACTCTTACCTGAACCTGGTCCGGAACCCGGTAATACAATTTATTTTTATATTCCATTCCCTCGCGGTTAACCTGGTCGTCCATCAAGTAAGAAAGATTCCTGGTCTGGTTCTTTTTTTCCAGTTCAATTATGATGGGTCGGCCACTTAAATCATTGGCAGAAAGCAATCCCTTTTCATCATGAAAGCGGAATAGAATATAAGGTTGTTCCAGTTCCTTATCGGTAGGTGTAAACTCAAAGTTTGCGCTGTAATGGCTTGTAAATCGTTTCCCAATAAACAACTCTAAATAATCGTTTTCTAAGCGGTTTAATTCTTCCAGGGCTACCTCCAAAGCTTTTCCTTCAGGATAAAAATCGGCCATACCTGTCAACAGCTCAACTCGCTTTTCACGGATGGTAAAAATAAAATTAGCGGCCTCTTCTGCTTTCTCGGCAAATGATTTATATACCGATTTGGTTTCCGTTACGGGAACTTTTGCAAACAAAGAATCTCTCTGAACTCTCTTATAATAAGTAACTTTTTCTTTACCAACATATTTGGTTACACTTAAGTCTGTATAAACAATTTCATTTTCCGAACTGCTTTTTCCATAAAATGCATTGGGAAAATTTGATTCAATGGATTTATTTACCGGTAAAATACTTCCATTTTCAAATAATTTATTGAAATCTATCTTTAATTTTCCCGATGGCTCAATTAAATAATATTCTTCAGGATCCAAATCATAATATGTACTTATCTTAATGTCATCTATATTCCAAATTATTTGTTTTTCGTTTGGAACATTCTCCAATCCCATGTACTTCTCGGCATATTCGTAATACGGTCCGGGGAAAATTTCTGTTTTCGAGGCCTCCACTTCAAAAGTAATATTGGTACGAGGCAAAGCATATACAATTCCTGATTCGGCATTCAGGTTTGCATGCTCGATTTTTGTTGTTCTTGTTTCTGATGTAGGCTTGCATGATGCTATCGTTAACAATATCAAATAAATACCTATTCCCTTTTTCATGTGTATCATGTTAAATATCTTTTATTTTTTTAATAGCTTCTCCCAAATTCTCAATAATATCCGATGCAATTAGAGCCTCTTTACCTATTTTGCAGGAAACAATATCTCCTGCTAAACCGTGTATATAAACTCCAAGGATTGCAGCTAGTTTTGGTTCATAAGCTTGCCCCAATAACGAAAGAATGATCCCTGTTAGTACGTCGCCACTTCCGGCAGTTGCCATTCCGGGATTACCAGTAGAATTAAAATAACAAGTTCCATCGGGACATGAGATTGATGTATGTGCTCCTTTTAGGACAACATACAATTCATTTTGCACAGAAAAGGCCACTTGCTTTTGTATCCTGTCCATTCCTTCTGAAGATTCTCCAATCAATCGTTTAAACTCTTTTGGATGCGGAGTTAGAATACTTTGTTTTGGGATTTTGGCAATTAATTCAGTTTGTTCGGATAATATATTTAATCCATCGGCATCAATTACCATCGGATTGTTTAATGAATCTAACAAGTTAGCTAATGCTTTCCTGGTGTTTTGTTTTGTTCCAATTCCAGGACCAATGCCTATCGAATTAAAATTTTCTGTGTTAGCTACATTGGTAAAAATTACATCAGACCAGTCTATGCTTATCATGGCTTCGGGCAGTGCAGTTTGCATAATCTCATAACCTACTTTGGGTACATGAACCGTTACCAACCCGGAACCTGCTCTCAAACAAGCCTTTGCTGCTAAAATGGCAGCACCCATTTTTCCATAGCTACCTGCTATTAATAAAACATGACCATACGTTCCCTTATGAGAAAACTTCGACCGTTCTTTTACATTTTCCTTTACCAGCTCCTTGGTTATATAATAAAAATCCGATTTCTGCTTAGCTATAAATCCCTCATCCAAACCAATGGGCAAAACTTCCCAATCACCTATATAAAATTCATTTTCAGCTAAGAAAAATGAAAGTTTAGGAAGCTGTAAAGTCAATGTTTGTTTTGCCTTGATTATAGCATTTAAATCATTGCCTCGATTATCTTCTCCAAATAATCCGGAAGGTATATCAATGGCTATAATTTCTGCTCCTGAACTATTTAAATGCTGCACCAGTTCTTTGGGTAGGCCTTCCAGTTTTCTTGATAATCCCGATCCAAATAATCCTTCCAGTAATATGGCTGATTTAGATATGGCTGGGAAATCATCTTTGCGGTATATTTCGTTTACTTTTATGTTTAATTCTTGTAATCGATCTAAATTAACCTGGCAATCTTTCGAAAGATTGTTTGTTAATTTTAATAAATAAACTTCTTTTCCAAATTCTTTTAATTGTCGGGCAACAGCTAAAGCATCACCCCCATTATTTCCAGGACCTGCAAATATCTTAATTGTTTTATCAGTTGGAATATTCTTGTTTATCCATTGTGTAATGGTCGTTGCAGCCCGCTCCATAAGATCAATGGACTGGATAGGTTCATGTTCTATTGTAAATTTATCTACCTCCCTGATTTGTGATGATTTAAGAATCTTCATACTTGATATGCATTTTTAACAAATTTAATAGCTTAAACCTTTATTTAAAAACTTGGTCTCAAAAAAAAGATTTTTATATTTGTCATTCTGAAAATTACGCTATTGAAAATTAATATTAACTAAAAATAACAAATTATGTTTAAAGGACATCCGAAAGGTTTATATGTTGCCTTTTTTGCGAACATGGGTGAACGATTTGGTTTCTACACCATGATGGCTTGTTTAGTGTTTTTCCTGCAAGCAAAGTTCGGTCTTAGTGCCGATGCCGCTGGAGGACATTATAGTAACTTTTATTTTGCAATTTATGCATTAGCCCTTATTGGTGGTATAATTGCTGATAAAACTAAAATGTACAAAGGGGTTATTTTCGCAGGTATTCTTATCATGTTGTTGGGATATATCTTAATGGCTACTCCTGGTTTAAGTTTAACCATTACATTAGTTGCTCTTTATGTGATTGCTTTTGGTAATGGTCTTTTCAAAGGAAACTTACAAGCAATCGTTGGTCAGTTATACGATGATCCTAAATATGCTAAGTTAAGAGACTCTGCATTTAGTGTTTTCTACATGGGTATTAACATGGGAGCACTAGTAGCACCTTACGCTGCAAATGGTATCAGAAACTGGTTCCTTGGAACAAAAGGTTATATTTACGATGCCGATTTACCTTCTTTAGCTCATCAAATGTTGAACGGAACTTTAGGCGACGTTTCTAAATTTCAATCATTAGCTGATAAAGTTTCAGGAGCACATGTTGCCGACCTTACAACTTTTGCAAAAGATTACTTAGAAGTATTCTCAACTGGATATAATTATGCATTCGGTATAGCTGCTGTATCTATGGTTATTTCATTGGTAGTTTATGCTATTTTCCAAAAAATGTTACCAGGTGGTAAAGCAGAAAAAGCTGCAAATGCAAAAGTGCAAGCTGAAGCAGTGCCTGCAAAACCAGGAAACATTGTTATTGCATTGGTAATTGGTGCCGTAGTAGCAGTTGGGGTATCTTATCTAAAAGATCTTTATTCAGGACTAGCGATTGGTTTATTTGCAAGTTTTGTTGCATGGATAACATTAGCATCAACCAAAGAAGAAAAACCAAAAGTTACTTCATTATTATTAGTATTTGGTGTCGTAATCTTTTTCTGGATGTCATTCCATCAAAACGGTTTAACACTATCTTTCTTTGCTCGTGATTATACAGCAAAAGAAGTAGGTGCATTTACATTCCTGTTCTTTGATTTCTGGGGTATGATTTCTGTATTAGGAGCAATCATTAGTATATCAGTATTTTTAGGTAAAGGTGCTAGCAGTAAAACCAAAATGATTAGTGGTATTATTGCATTAGTTGCTATTGTTGCAGCTATATTAAGATATACCAGCGTTCCTGATAGCAATCCAATTGAACCAGAAATTTTCCAGTCATTTAATCCTATTTTCATTGTTGTTTTAACACCTTTAGTTATTGGATTATTTGCATGGTTAAACAACAGGAAAAAAGAGCCATCAACTCCGAAAAAGATTGGTATCGGAATGATCCTGGCTGCTATTGGTTTTGTTATTATGGTATGGGGTTCATTCGGCTTAGCTTCTCCGGCAGAATTGGCAGGAAGCCCTTCACCTGACAGAATATCACCATACTGGTTAATCAACACTTACCTGATTTTAACATTTGCTGAATTATTCTTAAGTCCAATGGGAATATCGTTTGTTTCTAAGGTATCTCCTGTTAGATTCCATGGAGTTATGCAAGGTGGTTGGTTATTAGCAACAGCTGTTGGAAACAAATTATTATTTGTTGGAAGCTTTATGTGGGAAAAAATTGAAATATGGCAAGTTTGGTCAATATTTATTGTATGTTGTCTGGTTTCAGCTGCATTTATTTTCTCCATCATGAAACGACTTGAAAAAGCGACTTCGTAATAATTACATCATAACTGTTCAAAACCCGCATTCTTTCAGATGCGGGTTTTTTTTTTGAACAATTTTTCTTCGATTTTTTCAGGTCGCAAACGTTTGAAACAGTCCTTTCAGACGAACAGGATATATTCTCAATGCATTGCATAACAGACAGATAGGTTATATTCTGCTTTTTTTTATTTATATTTGAAATGATCTAAGATTATAATTATAATAATTCGTTTTCATTCAATACTACCCATGAAAAAAGAAAAGAAAAAATTGAACTTTTGGCAAATCTGGAACATGAGTTTTGGCTTTTTAGGAATTCAGTTCGGATTTGCTTTACAAAATGCCAATGTTAGTAGAATTTTCCAGACCCTGGGAGGTGAAGTAGAAAACCTTTCTTTGTATTGGTTAGCAGCGCCAGTTACGGGTTTAATAGTTCAGCCCATCATTGGACATTATAGCGATAAAACCTGGGGGCGTTTAGGCCGCAGAAGACCCTATTTCTTAGTAGGTGCAATATTAGCAACCATAGCATTATTTATAATGCCCAATTCATCCATGCTGTGGATAGCCATTGGAATGCTTTGGATCATGGATGCTTCTATCAACATCTCAATGGAACCTTTCAGAGCATTTGTAGGAGATATGTTACCATCCAAACAGCGAACGCATGGATTTGCCATGCAAAGCTTTTTTATTGGAATAGGTGCAATTATAGCATCTGTTTTACCCTGGGTTATGACCAATTGGTTAAACATTGAAAATTCAGCTCCTGAAGGTGTTATTCCTCCCTCCGTTAAATTCTCATTTTATATTGGCGGTATCGTTTTTCTTCTGGCAGTTATTTGGACCGTATTTT
>PKTC01000217.1 GCA_002869305.1 Marinilabiliales bacterium | reverse complement strand
AGTTATTTTTTTTAAACCGGATTTTATGATTTTATAACAGTTTTCCTGTGTAAGAAAATGTCCATTGGTTGATGTCGTGGTATAAATATTGTTTTTATTGGCATATTTTATTAAATCAAAAAAATGTGGGTGCAAAAATGGCTCGCCTTGAAAATAGTGCATTTGATAAATGATATGATCCTTTATTTGGTCAATCAAATTTTTATACAGCTTAACATTCATATTTCCAGCCGGTCGTTTCGAAAGCTTATTTCCGGTTGGGCATTCTATACAGCCCAGGTTACAATGATTGGTTGGTTCGGTTGTAATACTAAAAGGATATCCCCAAACAATAACTTTTTTGAATACAATGGATAGAACATAACTGGTATAAACCTTCATTAGATTTAATACTTTCTTGAGACTTATATATTTTATCCAATAAATCATTCTTAAAATAAAAAAAGGCCGATAGTTTTATCAGCCTTACAATACGTTTAATTTACAACTAATTTGATTCCAATATTTGAAATAATTCATCCAGTTTAGGTGTTAGAATAATTTCTGTTCTTCTGTTTTTCTTTCTTACATCGGGTGCTTTAGAGTTAATTATTGGCTGATATTTACTTCTTCCGGATGCAACAATCCTGCTTCCTTCAATATTCTTGTTTTCCATTAAAATTCTCACAATAGCAGTTGCTCGCTTAACACTTAAGTCCCAATTATCTTTAATAGCTTCACTTGCAATGTATGGAACATCATCAGTATGTCCTTCAACCATTATATTGATATCTTGATTTACAGCTAAAACATCTGCTAACTTTTTTATGGCACTTACACCTTTTGGGTCTACAACAGTACTGCCCGATTTAAACAACAATTGTTCATCAAGCGACACATAAACTTTTCCATTTTTCATCTCTACCGCCAACCCCATATCTGTAAATCCCATTAAGGCTCTTGATACTTTATCTTTTAATGCATTTACCACAGAATCTTTTTTGTATAAAATGGTCTCTAACTCAACCAATCGAGCATTTTTTTCTTCGAGTTCCTTTTTGTATTTATTTAGATTTCTTTGATCTATGTTTAACTTATCTTCCAGTTGCCTTAACTGATCCTCTTTTTCAATTATATTAGCCTGGGTATTCTGTAATTCCTGGAGTAATTTTTTGGTTTCGGTAATATTGCCAGTTAATAGCTGATCCTGAGCTTTAAGCAAATCTTCATACTGCCGGTTCAATTTATCATATTTAATATCAATGGATTTAAACTTTGTTTCTCTTTCCAGGCTATCTTCGCTCAAATTTTTTAACCTATCCGACATGATATCAACCTTTGCTTTAAGTTCGGTATTATCAACTTCGAGATGTTTATTTTCTTCTTTAGTAAGTTCAAGGTCTTCTTCACATTTAATATTTTTTAGTTGCAGATCCTCGAATTGTTTTGTTGGCACACAAGAATATAAAGCCAGGCCTACTGCGAAAAACAAAACAAATGATTTGATTTTAAATGACATATCAACTATTTTAGTTTTAGATTGTTAAATATACGAATTTTAGTAATAAGCAAAGATATAAAATATGTATCCCTTTGGTTCGTTATTTCAGTGTAAAATAATTCATATCTTTGCAGAGATTAAAAATAATGCATGTCAACAAGTTTATTAAATAATATTTTATTCCCATCCGATCTTAAAAAATTGGATGCAACAGAACTGCCTAAACTTAGTGAGGAGCTACGGCAGTTTATTATTGATATTGTATCCTCAAATCCGGGACATTTTGGTGCAAGCCTTGGAGTTGTAGAACTTACTGTTGCCTTGCACTATGTATATAACACACCTTACGACAGAATAATTTGGGATGTTGGACATCAGGCTTACGGACATAAAATTTTAACTGTCCGACGCGAACAATTTCAAACCAATAGAAGGTATCATGGTTTAAGTGGGTTCCCTAAAATTACAGAAAGCGAGTACGATTCATTTGGAGTTGGACATTCTTCAACTTCTATTTCTGCAGCTTTAGGAATGGCAAAGGCTGCGGATTTTAATAAGGATAAAGATCGACAAATAGTAGCTGTAATAGGTGACGGTTCCATGACAGCAGGATTAGCATTCGAGGGATTAAACAATGCAGGAATAGAGAAGACAAATCTATTGGTTATCTTAAATGATAACAACATGGCCATTGATCCGAATGTAGGTGCTTTGAAAGAATATCTACTGGACATTACAACCTCAAAAACATATAATAAGCTTAAGAATGATGTGTGGCATTTGTTGGGGCATCTTAATAAATTAGGTCATAATTATAGAAAGCTTGCCCAGCAAATCGATAATGCAGTTAAAACGTTCTTGCTGCGCCAAAGTAATTTATTTGAATCCTTAAATTTTAGATATTTTGGTCCTGTTGACGGACATGATGTTGTATACTTAACAAAGATATTGAGCGACCTAAAAGATATTAAAGGACCAAAACTTTTACATGTCGTTACTCAAAAAGGTAAAGGATTTAAACATGCCGAAGAAAATCAAACGGCTTGGCATGCTCCAGGCAAATTCAATAAAGAAACTGGAGAAATTTTCAAAATCAAATCAGATAAACCATTACCCCTAAAATACCAGGAAGTTTTTGGTCACACTATTGTAGAGTTAGCCAAGCAAAACGAAAAAATAGTTGGTATAACGCCTGCAATGCCAACTGGATCATCTTTAAATATTATGATGAAAGAAATGCCTGAACGTACTTTTGATGTGGGTATTGCAGAGCAACATGCGGTAACTTTTTCAGCTGGATTGGCCATTGAAGGAATGTTGCCATTTTGCAATATATATTCATCGTTTATGCAAAGAGCATATGATCAGGTTATCCACGATGTAGCCATTCAAAATTTGAATGTAGTTTTTTGTTTAGATCGAGGTGGACTGGTTGGTGAAGATGGAGCCACTCATCATGGAGTATATGATTTGGCATATATGCGAGGAATACCAAACATGATCGTATCTGCTCCAATGAACGAAGAAGAACTGCGTAATTTGATGTATACCGCGCAGTTATCAAATAAAGGCCCAATCTCTATTAGATATCCTAGAGGACGTGGTGTATTGACCGAATGGAGAACAGCCTTTAAAGAAATTATTATTGGCAAAGGTAGATTGGTGCGAAAAGGCTCAGACGTCGCGATATTATCTATCGGACATGTTGGAAATACTGTAGTAGAAGCGTCAAAGAAACTTGCAAAGAATCATATCGATGTTGCTCATTACGATATGAGGTTTGTTAAGCCCATTGATGAGGAAATTTTGCATGAGGTTGGCAAGAACTTTAAAGCTGTAATTACTGTAGAAGATGGATCAGTTGTAGGTGGTTTCGGAAGTGCAGTACTAGAATTTATGAGTGATAATGGGTATTCCCCACAAATTAAAAGATTAGGAGTACCAGATAGATTCGTTGATCATGGAACTCCTGAAGAATTGCATCGTGAGTGTGGTTTTGATGTTGACGGTATAGTGAAAATAGTTAAATCGATGATTCAACCTAATATATTATCGAATGTTGGATAGTTTTGTGTCAGAAAAGTTTGTGTATCTAAAACAAATCTATATTTTTGCATTCCGATATTTTTTAAACTACCAGCCTGGATGGCGGAATTGGTAGACGCGCTGGTCTCAAACACCAGTGGACATTAGTCCGTGTCGGTTCGATCCCGACTCCAGGTACGAATAATAAAAACTACCCTCAATCAATGAGGGTTTTTTTATATCTTTATGCCAGCTAAATTAACTACTATGAGCAATAAGAATCCATTACATCCTTATAAAGAAAAACAAGAAGAATACGATAAAAGATATTTGGAAATGGCTCTAATCTGGGCAAAAAACTCGTATTGTAAACGTCGTCAAGTAGGAGCTTTGATTGTTAAAGACAAAATGATAATTTCTGATGGATATAATGGTACACCTTCCGGATTTGAAAATGTATGCGAAGACGAGAACTTTTTAACAAAACCCTATGTTTTACATGCAGAAGCAAACGCCATAACTAAAGTTGCAAAATCAAATAATAGTTCTGAAGAAGCAACGTTATATGTTACAACATCACCCTGTGTGGAATGTTCCAAATTAATTATTCAGGCAGGAATTAAACGAGTGGTTTTTAGCAATAAATATCGAATAGAAGATGGACTAAGATTGCTGGAAAGAGCTGATATAGAAATTAAACATATAGAACTTTAATACTATGATAAACAAATTTAATAAGATATATCTTCCTATAATTTTTGCAGTTGTTTTAATTGCAGGAATATTATTAGGAAAAGCACTGAATAATAATCCGCATAATAGTTATGCGCATTTGTATGGTTCAGCAGATAAATTAGGTAAGATTCTTGATTACATTGAAACACGATATGTAGATACAGTTTCACGATCGAAACTAGAAGAATCTGCCATTCCTGCTATGTTGGAAGAATTGGATCCACATTCGGTATACATTTCAGCAAAGGAAATGAAACATGTGAGTGAAGATCTTCGGGGCAATTTTGAAGGCATTGGCGTGGTTTTTAACAACCAAACGGATACGGCAATTATCATAAGTGTGATTACAGGTGGTCCTTCAGATAAAGTTGGTGTCTTACCTGGAGATAGAATAATTATGGTTGATGATTCTTTAATAGCAGGTCAAAAGTTACCAAGTAACGATGTGGTTGGAATGTTGAAAGGAGAGAAAGGAACAAAAGTGAAAGTAAGCCTGGAAAGAAAAAATGTTCCGGATCTTATAGAAGTTGAAATTATAAGAGATAAAATTCCTTTATATAGTGTTGACGTATCTTATATGGTTGATGAAGATATTGGATATATTAAAATAAATCGTTTTGCAGAAACTACCTATCAGGAATTTATAGATGGGGTAGATAAACTGAAAAAGAAAAACCTGAAAAAACTTATCGTAGATTTAAGAGGTAATACCGGAGGAGTAATGATTGCTGCTACGAGTATTGCTGACCAATTTTTAGACGCTGGCAAATTGATTGTTTATACGCAAGGTAAAGCTAGTCCAAAACAGGATATATTCTCAACTGCACGAGGAGTTTGTAAAGATGTAGAATTAGTCATCTTGCAGGACGAATTTTCAGCATCAGCGAGTGAAATTCTTGCAGGTGCTATACAAGACAATGACCGGGGAACAATTATTGGTCGCAGATCTTTTGGTAAAGGTTTGGTTCAAGAACCGTATCCATTGGCTGATGGTTCCGTAATAAGATTGACCATTGCGCGTTATTATACGCCAACTGGAAGAAGTATACAAAAACCTTATACCGAAGATAAAGATCATTATTACAATGATCTGGCTGAAAGATATCATAATGGTGAGTTTTCCGAGGCTGACAGTATCCATTTTGCTGATTCGTTGAAATATGTAACTCCTGGAGGTAATATAGTTTATGGTGGCGGTGGAATAATGCCTGACATATTTGTTCCCTTAGATACAACAGGATACTCGAAATATTATGTTGAAACGGTTAGAAAAGGAGTTGTATACAATTTTGCCTTTCAATATGTAGATAACAATAGACGCGAATTAAATAAATATAAAAATGCGCATGAAATCAACACCTACCTTGAATCTATAAATATATTTGATCAATTTGTTGATTTTGCCGAAGAAAATGGTGTGTCGCGAACAACTACAGGGTTTAAAAAATCTAAACATCTAGTAAACACACAATTAAAAGCGAATATTGCGAGAAATGTTATTGATAATGATGGATTTTATCCAATTATTGAAGATGTTGACAAAACATTAAAGATTGCAATCAAGTACTTAGAAGAAAAATAAGAAATGAATTAAACCAATCTGAAATAGTAATATCTAAGAAATATAATTAGGATTAAATAAAAAAATTTAATTCATAATTTTGGGTTTTTAGGTTAGTAGGCACTTTGAGTGCCTACTTTTTTTTTAATAAAAGTGTAATAAACAAAATTTCTTTGTGTCATATGCTTAGAATTATGAAAAATTAATGTAAAACATAAAATTTTAAACAATGAAAACACAAAGAATGAAGAAGTTAAGCGTTTTAGCTGCTATTTTATTAATGGTAGCAGGTTCTAATCTATATGCACAAAAAGGTAGGGGCTTAGCGGCACAGGAAAACAGAAAGAATTTTGATCGGTCATGTTATTTAATTCCTGATTTAACTGAAGATCAAGAAAATAAAATTGAGGTTCTTCGAGGTGATCATTTGAAAGAAATGAACACATTAAGAAATCAGATGGGTGAATTAAGAGCTAGGAAACATACCTTAATGAGTTCGGATAACTCAGACATGAAAGAAATAAATTCTGTTATCGATCAAATGACCGATGTACATAACAAAATGATGAAAACCTCTGCTAAACATCAGCAAAGCGTTCGAGGATTGCTTACTGAAGAACAAAAAGTTTATTTCGATAGTCGACCAATGGGAGACCATCATGGTAAAGGCGGCAGAAATGCAAGAGGAGGAAGAGGAATGCATGGATATGGAACAGGATATGGTTTGAATAATTAGAAAATCATAAATTTAATTATGAAGAGGATGTCATTATTGGACATTCTCTTTATTTTTTAATGCTATTTAAAAAAGCAATAATACTTTGTTTTGTCTTTTCTTTTTCTTCAATAAATCCCATATGACCCGAATTTTCAAGAACACAAAATTCTGAGTTTTGTGGTAAAGAAATTTGAGTAGTCATTGTAATAAAATTTATATAAGTATCTTTTTTCCCTGCTATAAGAAGAAAAGGAAGTTCAGAATTTCCCAAAGATGCTGATAAATCAGGACGGTTCATCATTGCATGAAGATTAGCAATTATTCCTTTTTCGGAAGTTTTTAGTGCAATTTGAGTTGCAATATCTATATCCTTGGTAAATTTCTTTACATTTTCCTGAGCGAATGCATTTGGGATGTTAACTTTGGCAATTAAGTCTTTTTTACCTTCTTTTACTAATTCAATTTCGCGCAATCGTTTCTTTATTGTTTCGTTAGTATCAGGAAATGGATGTGAGTGCAATAAAGAAAAGCCACTT
>PKTC01000216.1 GCA_002869305.1 Marinilabiliales bacterium | reverse complement strand
TTCTCATTAAAATAAGGAGCTAAAACCCTTGCTATTTCTTCTACCTCAATAAGTGATTGTGTGCCGGTTACTATAGGAATAATCTGGAAATCTTTTCTCATTCTGTATTGAAGAAAAGGTAATTGGACTTCTAAACTATGCTCAGCATTATGTGCTTCTGGTTTAAATTGAAATATTTTATTTTCTTCGATTAATTTATCTGCTAGCGTTTTGTTAACTCTTACTTTTCCGATTGGTGTGATATAATCACCTTGATTATAAATTGAAGCTCCCTTAAAAAGTACTCTGTGACTTGAAGCAACAATAAATATATTTTCATATTCTTTATCAGGATCAATTTGATTATACGCTGAAGCTGCTACTTTTCCTGAGTACACGTATCCAGCATGTGGTGAAATTATTGCCAGTACATTATCATATGATCTGGCTTTTTCAGATTGTTCAAAAAAGGATTCTAATTGTGATTTTAAAATTTCGGGATTATCAGAATAAAAAGTTCCAGCTACAACAGCTTCACGATCATCGCATTTTTGAAAGCTTTGATCTTCTGATTGTGAATTACATTCAATAACCAGAACAGTAAATAAAACGATTATCAAAAATTTTAATAAATCTGAGGGGCTTTTCATGACTTAATCATTTTAGCTAAGTTATGAAAATAGAATTCTATAGTCAACATTAATCAATGGACTTATATCAAATCTGCTAATCTAAAATTTCTTACATTTGATTTCATGCCATATTTAGAATACATATCATTTTTTTCTTTAGGAATTTACTCCCTAGTTATTTTTGGATTTACGGTTGGGTGGTTCAAGTTGAGGAAATTCAATAAACCTGGAAATGATAATATCATTTCTGCAAGTGTAGTTGTTGCATGTAGGAACGAAGAAAAAAATTTAGATTTATTGCTTGAGTCATTAATCTCCCAAAACTATCCAAAAAACAAACTGGAAATACTTATTGTTGATGACCATTCGGAAGACAATTCAGTTAATATTATTGAAAACTATACAAGGAAGCTCAATTACATAAAGTTACTACGATTACCCAATAACAAAACGGGGAAAAAAGAAGCACTATCTCATGGAGTTAAGAACGCAAATAGTAAAATCATTCTTACTACTGACGCTGATTGCTTATTAAACATTAACTGGATTGCTTCGCTAATATCATATTACCAAAAGTATAAGCCCCAGCTTATCTCCGGGCCTGTAAGTATAGAAAATTCTTCAAATTTATTTCAAAAAATACAAAGCCTAGAGTTTTTAAGTTTGATTGCTTCTGGAGCTGGCGCCATTGGAGTTGGCAGACCTATCATGAATAATGGAGCGAATTTATTATTTGAAAGATCACTTTTTATGGAATCAAACCAATACCATAAGTTCGCTTCAGGTGATGATATATTTTTAATGTTACATGCTAAAAAAACCAATAAAAAGTCTGTTCATTTTATAAAATCAAAAGATGCAATTGTATATACTCAAGCAGCAAAATCCTGCATAGAATTTTTTAATCAAAGAATCCGATGGACATCAAAAAGTAAAGTCTACAAGGATCTGGATATTATTATCACAGCAATAGCGGTTGTAGCAATTAATTTAATTTTTGCTGGAAGTTTGATCCTTTCATTTTGGAATAGTATTTATTTTGGGTGGTTTCTTCGGCTATTTTTATTAAAATCATTGGTCGATTTATTTTTATTAATACCTGTCCTTCGCTTTTTTAGTTTAAATAAATTACTTTGGCTGTTTCTTCCACTTCAAATAATATATCCGTTCTACATATTATTAACATTTGCCTTGGGGTTGCGAGGAAAATTTCTATGGAAAAACAGAACTTTTAAAGAAAAAGGATAATTTTGAATCAACTATGATATTTCGAAAACAAAAATTTGAAGATAGCAGTTCTCCAAATAAATTGGCCTGGCAACGATTTAAACAAAATAAGTTATCCTTAAGTGGTTTGATAATAATTATCATTGCCTTAATAATCGGAATTCTTGGTTATTTAATTACACCCGATAAATCAGCGTTTGCCAATACCCAAATTCTAGAAATTTCCACAAAAACACCTGGTTTTAAGTGTCTTATGCTTAAGGTTCAAAAAAATGAAAGGCAGAAAAAAGCAGGAATCCTAAATAAAATGCTTTTCGGAAGAAAAAATGAATTCACTTATGTGCCGATTAATGGTTTTAAATTCGATAATAATAAACTTTTTATCGAAGAATTCAACGATGTAGAAGGTGAAGAAGCATTTTATAAAGAAATTAATCCTATCGATGTAATAGCTAAGGTGAAATATGGAACTGAAATTATTTATCAAAATAAAAAATTTCTATATACAGATATTGAAGGAAAACAGATGGAAACTTCTTTAGACCAGGTTAAAAGTGATTTGAAAGCAAATCATATTGTTACAAAGAAGTTTATTTTAGGTACGGATCGTTTCGGAAGAGATTTATTAAGCAGATTATTAATTGGAACCAGGATTTCCCTTTCCGTTGGGTTTATATCTGTATTCATTTCTTTAATAATAGGGATTACGCTGGGATCCTTAGCAGGGTTTTATAAAGGAAAGGTTGATGATTTTATTATGTGGTTAATTAATGTTATCTGGTCAATTCCAACCTTGTTAATGGTTATTGCTATCACACTAGTAATTGGCAAAGGCTTTTGGCAGATATTCATTGCCGTTGGATTAACCATGTGGGTTGAAGTTGCTCGAGTTGTAAGAGGGCAGGTCTTAGGTGTTCGCGAAAAAGAGTATGTTGAAGCAGCTCGAGCGTTAGGCTACGGAAATGCCAGAATTATTTTCAAACATATCCTTCCAAATATATTGAGTCCTGTAATTATAATTTCAGCAGCAAACTTTGCAACAGCAATATTATTAGAAGCAGGCTTAAGCTTCTTAGGAATAGGTGTCCAACCGCCAGTTCCATCATGGGGTACTATGATCAAAGAACACTACGGTTATATTATAATGGAAAAAGCATACCTTGCTATGTTTCCTGGTTTAGCAATTATGCTAATGGTTCTGTCTTTTACCTTAGTTGGAAATGGTCTTCGTGATGCACTCGATACCAAAGTATAGTTTTTTACTTCGTTCCTATTGCTGTTTGTCTATAAAAATATTGCATTCGTCAAATTCTCAAAACATCAGAGTATACTTACCTGTTTATCAACTGACAACAACAAACTAATAAATATCATGTTGACAAATCTGAAAGAAGCAATAGAAGCTTTAAAACAACGGATTCGTTTTAACTTAACGCTTGCACAAGAAGTTGAGGAAGAGATTAAAGAAATTTTAAAAGAGCCCGTATCGACTCAACGTAGTAAAAAATTAAACGAACGATTCATCAAAAATAAAAAGTTGATGAGCGAAAACGAAGATTCTTTAAACCTTCAACGAAGCATTATTAATTATCTTGAAAAACATCATGATGAATTGTCGCAATTTCCTGAGATAATTGAATATAAGAGCAATAAGGGTAAAAACACTTCGGAGGTAAGTACCAAAATCGAGATTAAACGAGAAGACTATTTTGAATTAACAATTAACAAATCCATTGAGTTTGATAATCTTCATCCCTATTTCAAAGATGAAAGTTTTGCTAATGATTTGATATCTTATTTTATTGAAATAGAAGATTATGAAATGTGCGCAAGATTATCCAAAATAACCAAAAATGAAACTGTAAAATAGTTTATATACAATATAAAAAGTATTCAAAAGCCCTTTAAAAGGGCTTTTTCATTTTATAGATTTCGTCTGTTAATCAAAAATAATGACAAGGCAATAAAGAAACCAATATACCCAGTAGCCATTATAACTGTTACTCCTAAAGGTAATTCCTCGGGAAGCAAGCCTATTTCTGTAAAATCGAGAGAACTAGTACCTGCTGCATTGGTGTAGCTGGTCTCAGATGCCATAGTAAGAAGTTCTGGTCTAGGCGTTAGATTTGATATAATTTTTAGAGGAAAAAACCTTCTTACTTCCTGTTTAAAAAATAAACGAATTACTCCCTCAATCGGAAAGTATAATAAAAATAAAATGATTGAAAGGGCATTATTTCTAAAAATCATTGCAAATAATAATCCTAGAGTCATATAACCTATAGCTTGTATAAAATAAACCAAAAGCAAATAAGAATGATCCAGTATCATTTTGAAAGTAATGCCGTCGGTATTTATCAAACCAAATATTATCACTGCAAACAAAACCATTAGAAAGGTATAAACTGCAACCGTAAAAATGAATATTAGTTTCCCAACAATCAAATCATTTCGGCTGAGTCCATCAATAACATTCTGGCGAAATGTGCGAAAAGAAAACTCATTTCCAACTAATGTTATTAATACTATTGTTAGAAAAATATTAAACCAACTAGCCACCCATGGAAAGAATGTCCAAATGTTGGGAAATTGATACAATCCCTTTATTGAAAACCCCGGTATTGTGATGTGCCATCTTGAAACTACTAGTATTACTATAAAAAAAAGTAAAAAATGAATAATCATTAATGTTTTGAAAGCAGGATATGCTATCGCTTTTATTTTTTCCAGATTGAAAAGTTTTTTCATCTTCTTATTATTTTAGACTTTACCACTATTATTTAACCAACTGTAAAAACTGATCCTCAAGACTTTGTTTTTTTACAACTATTTTTGAAAGAGGAAATACTTTCTCGTAACAAAACTTACTTAAATCTGTAGATTTGTAAATGCTCTTTAAAACAACTGCTAAATCCTCCTCAACCATATACACTTGCGCAGCCAGATCAGAATCTTGAATAAGCTCCTTAAGTTTATCTAATTTATCTGCCTGAATAAAAACCGTTTCGTCAGCTGACAACAATTCTCCTACTTTTCCATTAGCAACTAATTCACCTGATTTTAATATTGCAACATGCGAACAAACTTTCTCAACCTCATCAAGAATATGACTTGCTAAAATAATTGTTTTCCCCTCTTTTGCCTGAGTTTGTATGATATGCCGCACCTCAGCAAATCCCTCTGGATCTAAGCCATTGGTGGGTTCGTCAAGAACTAGCACTTCCGGGTGACCAATTAAAACCGAAGCCATTGACATTCTTTGCTTCATACCAAGCGATAAATGTCCAAAATTTGTGTGTTTTCTTTTTAATAAATTGGCCACCCCCAATGCATAATTAATATCATCTTCCGGTGCATCTTTTATTTCTGCAACAATTTTAAGATTCTCCCATAAGGTTAAATATGGATAAAAGTTGGGTGTCTCAACCAATGCACCAATTCTTCGTCTTACCTGCTTGGTAAAAGGTTCTCCGAACCATTGAAAATCTCCACCATTGGCTTGTAATATTCCAAGCACAACAGCTAATGTGGTTGTTTTTCCACTTCCATTAGGTCCTAAAATTCCATAAACCTCTCCTTTATTAACTTCAAAAGACAAATTTCGGACAGCCTGAAGATTTCCATAATTCTTACTAAGGTTGTTTATTTTTAATACTGTTTCCACAAATACGTATATTTAATTGTTAAATCAAAAAAGGGATGCACATAGCATCCCAAGCAAGTTATAAATTTTTTAATACAATTCCATAGATTAATTTAATTTCCTAATTCCGAGAAAAATTTAATTCGCATGAGTCTTATTTCCTCTTCGGAATACTCCTCTTCTCCCAATTCCTCAAGAGCTGCGTCAATTGATTCAGTTTCTGCCTCTTCTCTAAAGTACTCGTAAATGTCATCCTGCTTATCCTCATCGATATTCTGATTGATGTAATAATCGATATTGATTTTTGTACCCGACTGTACAATGGATTCTATTTCATCAAGCATTTGCGACATATCTAATCCTTTGGCGTCTGCAATATCATTCAGAGGCATTTGCCTATCTATACTTTGAATTATATATACTTTTAAACCAGACTTGTTTACTACAGATTTTACTACCATATCCATAGGTCTGATTATTTCTTTTTCATCAACATACTTTTTAATCAGATCAACAAATTTAGCACCGTACTTTTGAGCTTTTCCAACTCCAACTCCGGCAATACGCTGCATTTCTTCTAATGTAATTGGATATTGAATTGCCATATCTTCGATGGATGGATCCTGGAAGATAACAAATGGAGGTAGGTTTAATTCTTTGGCAACTTTCTTTCTTAAATCCTTTAGAATAGTAAAAAGCTCATTATCAACCGCTCCCGTCTTTCCCTCTCCTGATTTACCCTCTAATTCATCATCTGCAGATTCATAATCATGATCTTTGGTAAGTGTAAAAGAAGTAGGATTTTTGATGTATTCTCTTCCTTTATCATTAACGCTTAGCAAACCATAATTTTCTATATCTTTATTAATAAAACCGGCAATTAATGCTTGGCGAATTACTGCATTCCAGTATTTTGGATCTTCTTTTGATCCATCACCAAACAAATCCAGTTCATGATGTTTGTACGACTTAATGGCCGTGTTTTTAACCCCAGCCAATACATTTGCAACATGCTCTGCTTTAAACTTCTCCTTAACCGCAATGATCGCTTCTAAGGCAAGCACTACATCATCCATACCTTCGAATTGCTCTTTTGGATGATTGCAGTTATCACAATTTTCGCAATTATCCTGTTGGTATTTCTCTCCAAAATAATGCAATAAACTTTTTCTTCTACAAACAGCGCTTTCTGCATATGACACAGTTTCCAAAAGCAATTGCTTTCCTATTTCCTGCTCAGCAAGTGGTTTACCTTGCATAAACTTCTCAAGCTTCTGAATATCCTTGTAACTATAGAATGAAATGCATTTCCCTTCGCCACCATCACGTCCGGCTCTTCCTGTTTCCTGGTAATAACCTTCTAAACTTTTCGGTATATCATAATGAATTACAAAACGCACATCTGGTTTATCGATACCCATTCCAAAAGCAATGGTTGCAACAATTACATCAACATCCTCCATCAAAAATTTATCCTGATTTCCACTTCTTGTTGCAGCATCCATACCAGCATGATAAGGCAAAGCTTTTATTCCATTTACTTGCAAAATCTCCGCAAGTTCCTCAACCTTTTTACGGCT
>PKTC01000382.1 GCA_002869305.1 Marinilabiliales bacterium | reverse complement strand
TACTTGCAGAATCTCTGCAAGTTCCTCAACCTTTTTACGGCTTAAACAATAAATGATACCTGATTTGCCAGTATTATTTTTTATGAATTTGATAATTTCCTTAGCAGCATCAATTTTAGGTCGTACTTCATAATATAAATTTTCACGGTTGAAAGATGATTTAAATACACTTGCATCTATCATGTCCAGATTTTTCTGAATATCACTCTGAACTTTGGGAGTTGCCGTTGCTGTTAAGGCAATTAATGGTGCAACCCCAATTTTATTAATTATTGGGCGAATACGTCTGTATTCTGGTCTAAAGTCATGTCCCCATTCCGAAATACAGTGCGCTTCATCCACGGCATAAAATGAAATATTAGCTTGCTTAAGAAAAATAATATTTTCTTCCTTGGTTAATGATTCAGGCGCTACATAAAGCAATTTTGTTTTTCCATCTAAAACATCCTGCTTAACTTTTTGCATTTGTGTTTTAGTAAGGGAAGAATTTAAAAAATGGGCAATTCCTTCCTGAGTGCTAAACCCTCGCATTGAATCTACTTGATTTTTCATTAAGGCAATTAAAGGAGAAATCACAATCGCAGTTCCTTCCATAATTAAAGATGGCAACTGATAACATAATGATTTTCCACCACCAGTAGGCATTAATACAAAAGAATCATTTCCATCAAGAACATTTCTAATTACAACTTCCTGATTACCCTTGAACGCATCAAATCCAAAATATTTTTTAAGGTACTCTTTTAATGAAATATCTGCTCCTACACTCATTCCTTCTATTAATTATATTTATGTAAAGTTTTAGGTCAACTTATCAAAAATAAACTTTTCTTTATTTTACAAATAATATATTTATTTAAAGATCATCTTTTAAAACGAAACCCTCTTAGATTATTTTAAAAATAAATACATTTGTATATAAATTTACAATAATTATTTAAAAATAAGATATCAAATCCGAGATTTTTATTCACTTTTTAATTAATATCGGAGTTAAAACTGTTTACATATGGACATTTTAGAATTAGCTAAAAATACAATTCTACAAGAAGCAGAATCAATCAAGAAATTAGCAGACTATATTGACGAAGATTTTGAAAAAGTTGTAAAAGTTATATATCAAAGTAAAGGTCGGGTTATTATTACCGGAATTGGTAAAAGTGCAAATATTGCACAGAAAATTGTTGCTACCTTAAATTCGACAGGAACACCTGCAATATTTATGCATGCAGCTGATGCTATTCATGGAGATTTAGGAATTATTCAAGATGATGATGTTATCATTTGTATTTCGAAAAGTGGAAATACTCCGGAAATAAAAGTATTGGTTCCTCTCATTAAAAGCAGAGGTAACACTTTAATTGGCATGGTATCAAGTACAGACTCTTTCTTAGGAAAACAGTCAGATTTAGTTTTAAAATCAACCGTTGATAAAGAAGCTTGCCCAAACAAACTTGCTCCTACAAATAGCACCACAGCGCAACTTGTAATAGGAGATGCCATTGCTGTTTGTTTATTAGAATACAGAGGTTTCTCAAGCGATGATTTTGCTAAATATCATCCCGGTGGAGCTTTAGGAAAGAAGCTCTATATGCGTGTAAGCGATTTATATAAAAATAATGAAGTTCCCAAAGTAACTGAAGAAGAAAATGTAAAAAATGTTATTATTGAAATAAGTTCAAAACGTTTAGGAGCAACTGTAGTTCTTGACAGATCTAAGAAATTGATTGGAATAATAACTGATGGTGATATAAGGCGAATGCTTCAAAAATATGACTCCTTTGAGAATTTAAAGGCCAAAGACATTATGTCAAAAAATCCTAAAACGGTTCATAAAGACGAACTAGCCATTAATGCGTTCCATCTGATGGAAAACAATCATATTACACAACTTGTTGTGATGAGTAAAGAAAAATACATTGGAATGGTTCATTTGCATGATATTTTAAAGGAAGGAATAGTATAATGGCGCCAGAAGAAGGTAAAGAAATGACCTTTCTAGAGCATTTAGAAGAGTTGAGATGTCACCTAATGAGATCTTTTGCAATAGTTATTATCCTCGCTATTGCTGCATTTATTTTCCATGAAATTGTCTTCGATAAAATAATCCTTGCTCCTAAGAATCCTGAATTTTTAACAAATAGATTATTGTGCCTTCTGGGCGAAAAAGTTAATATTGAGAAACTTTGTATTAATACCAAACCCTTCCAGTTAATAAGTATTAAAATGGCTGGACAGTTTACTATGCACATTACTACATCTATTTTTGCAGGAATTATTGTAGGATTTCCTTATTTATTTTGGGAATTTTGGCGATTTATTAAACCAGCCTTATACGAAAAGGAAGCAAAACACACACGTGGCGCAGTTTCTATGAGCTCTCTATTATTTCTTATGGGTGTTTTATTTGGATATTTTGTAATAGCACCTTTATCCATTCATTTTTTAGGATCTTATAACGTAAGTGAACAAGTAATAAACCAAATAAACTTAAAATCTTATATTGGCACTATAACATCAGTTACACTGGCTGCTGGATTAACATTTGAGCTGCCAATTTTAATTTATTTTTTAAGCAAAGCAGGTATCGTAACTCCTCAATTTTTAAAAAAATATCGTCGCCATTCGGTAATTGTGATCCTTATTTTAGCAGCGACCATAACTCCTCCTGATATTTTTAGTTTAATTCTTGTAACATTTCCTCTTTTGTTGCTTTACGAAGCAGGAATTGTAATTTCTAAGCGTATTTATAAGAAACTAGAAAAACAATCGCAAGATTAAAATTTTGGGAACTTTATCTTAAATGGAGTTGTGGTGTTTATAAAAAAATGTATTTTTGATAATCACAATTGTTTCTGATCGTCCATTGATCAGCATTAAACCAACCACTTGAACCACTGTAACATTAAAGAATAGATTCTGATTTACTAGAATTAGTGAAATAATTATGGTTCGTGATTTAAAACATTTTAAGATCGAATTGTAGTAGAATAGGATTTTTAAACGTCCTTTTTATTTATGATCTTATGTCATAATAAAGAAATAATACGTTAAATGATTTCCAAGTAAGCATTTAAAGCTTAAATTTATTTTTTTAAGGCAAATAATGAAAAATAACATCACACTACTATTAATTCTGTTTTCAATTTTCCTTTTCCATGCAAAAGTTAACTATTCTCAGATTACAAAAGTTAGAGGTGTTATTTTAGATTCTGAAACCAAAGAGCCAATACCATTTGTTAATGTAACATTTAAAAATTCAAGCATCGGAACAATTACAAATACCGATGGTGAGTATTTTTTAGAAAGCAGAGAGCATTACGATTCAATATTGGTATCTGTTGTTGGTTACAAAAAAAAGTCACAATTAGTTAAGAAGAACCAAGTTCAGGAAATCAACTTCATCATAGAACCAAATATCTATGCTCTGGATGAAATTATTGTTCTTCCTACTGAAAATCCGGCCCATCCAATTCTTAGGAATATCATCGCAAACAAGATAAAACATAATCCAAATAAAATAGATTATTATTCGTGTAAATTATATAATAAAATAGAGTTAGATGTGAACAACGTTGATGAAGAGTTTAAAAATCATAGACTTTTCAGGGATTTTCAGTTCATTTTTGATTATGTTGATACCTCAACAATAACAGGAAAACCTTATTTGCCAATCTTTATAACTGAAACCTTATCTGATTTTTATTATACTAAAAATCCTGAAAAAGAAAAAGAAATTATTACCGCTTCTCAAATATCAGGATTTGAAAATTCCAGCTTATCGCAGTTTACAGGTAAAATGTACCAGGATATTAACATTTATGAAAATTACCAATCTGTTTTCGAACCCGGATTTGTTAGCCCCATTGCAGACTTTTGTTTAATGTTTTATAAATACTATTTAATTGATAGTGCTTATATTGGTAATAAATGGTGTTATCAGATATCGTTTATACCCAAAAGAAAGCAAGAAAGAACTTTTAGAGGTGACTTTTGGGTAAATGACAGCACATTTGCCATTGTAAAAATTCAAATGCGCATGGCAAAAGATGTAAATATTAATTATATCAACGATTTTGTTGCCGAATACGAATACGCTCCAGTAGATGATAGTATTTTGTTCATAGCACAAGAAAAAATGTTTTTTGATTTTAATATTACAGATCGATCAACGGGCTTTTTTGGAAGAAAAACAACAGCCTATTCAGATATCAATTTAAAAATTCCTCCTCCGACTGATATCATCAACCTCAAAGAAAATATTGTTGTAAGGGAAGATGCATTAATTAGTGACGTAGCGTTTTGGGATGCAAACAGACCAATGGAACTAAGCCCAAAAGAAAAACAAATATACGCTATGGTTGATTCCGTCCAAAAAGTTCCAATCTACACCACCTTCGAAAAAGTTGTGTCCATGTTTGTTATGTATCACTACGAAATTGGTAAAATCCAAATTGGACCATATTACAAATTATATAGTTTTAACGAAATTGAAGGTAACAGATTTAGGTTTGGTGGCGAAACAAGTCAGAATTTTAGCACAAACGTTCAGATTAATGCTCATGCAGCATACGGTGATAAGGATAAGAGGTTTAAATATGGACTTGGATTTATTTATTTATTTGACAAAAATCCGAGGGTTTCTCTTGAAATGCAGTATAAGAATGACATTCAGCAATTAGGGCAAAGCCCGAATGCTTTGACCGAAGATAACTTTTTTACTTCAATCCTGCGTAGAAATCCAAACTACAAGTTAACCATGGTAAATGATTTTAGTACCACATTCGAAAAAGAATGGTTTCAGGGATTAATTACCAAATTATCTTATAACTATAGAGACATTGAGCCATCTGAATATGTTAAATTTCAGAGCGCTACATTAACTGATACAAGTTTTTATAATTCAGTTACAACTTCCGAGTTTACATTAAATGCACGATACGCGAAAGATGAAAAATTTGTGCGTGGTAGTTTTAACCGATTAAGTCTTGGAACTCATAGCCCCATTTTTATGCTAGAGCTAACTGCTGGAGTAAAAAATGTTTTCAATAGCGATTTTGAATACTATAAAGTGAATTTTAGCATAGAAGATAAAATTCATATGGGTTTATTCGGTCATTTAAGAATTATTGCAGATGCTGGAAAGTTATATGGAACTGTTCCTTATCCATTATTAAAACTTCATGAAGGAAATGAAACTTATGCATTAGACAGGTATGCTTACAATATGATGAATTATTATGAATTTGCAAGTGATGAATACATAAGCCTTTCACTAGAACAACATTTCCAGGGACTATTTCTAAATAAAATTCCTTTAATGAGAAAACTTAAATGGCGAGAGGTAGTTTCAGCAAAAGGAATTATTGGAGATTTAAGTGACAGGCATCAATCCATCATGGATTATCCTGAAGGTTTGTATAAAATAAATAAGCCTTATGTCGAAGCTAGTATTGGCATAGAAAATATTTTGAAAATTATTCGTGTTGATGCTATGTGGCGTTTATCGCATTTAGACAACGAAAATATTCAGAAATTTGGTTTAAGAGTTGGATTACAAATCGTATTTTAATTGCTTTCTACACAATAAATCATAAAAAAAGTTTTTATAATTATATATACATTTGCAAAAAACATTTTATAATGAATCAAGATAAAATAAAACTACGTACCGATACCTTGGTTAAGAAATATCGATCACGGACTGTAGTTAAAGGTGTTTCGGTTGAGGTTGAACAAGGTGAGATTGTAGGATTACTGGGCCCTAATGGTGCCGGTAAAACCACTACCTTTTATATGATAGTTGGATTGGTTACTCCAAATTCAGGAAAAATTTATCTTGATAACGAAGACATTACCAAGGAACCAGTTTACAAAAGAGCGCAAAAAGGAGTTGGATATCTGGCGCAAGAAGCTTCTGTTTTCAGGAAACTAAGTGTAGAAGATAATATTAAAGCGGTCTTGGAAATGTCTAAAATGTCAAAGGAAGAGCAACGGGAAAGATTAGAAAACTTAATTGATGAATTTGGCTTACAAAAAATTCGTAAAAGTTTAGGAATTCAGCTTTCTGGAGGTGAACGACGAAGAACAGAAATTGCAAGAGCTTTAGCTATTAAACCAAAATTTATTCTGCTTGATGAACCTTTTGCCGGAGTAGATCCTATTGCAGTTGAAGACATTCAAGAAATTGTAGGTAAACTAAAAGAAAAAAATATTGGAATTTTAATTACCGACCATAACGTTCATGAAACTTTATCCATTACTGATCGTGCCTATTTACTTTTCGAAGGCGATATCTTAAAAGCAGGAAATGCAAAGGAACTGGCAGAAGATGAACAGGTTCGTAGAGTTTACTTAGGTAAAAACTTTGATCTCAGAACAATCGGCATTAACGACGATTAATTAAACCTCACATACATAGCCATGATGGCAGAAACAGAAGACAGAAAAGAATATACTCTTAATATTGGAAAAGTAAATATTTACTCCTTTCTAATGATTGTGCCTATTGCAACCATTTATTTTTTTCCATTTATTTTTATTTGGGACTACGAAACATTTGATCTAGGAAGAAAAGAATTTATGAAGCTTCTGATATTTGTTTTTGTTTTCGGGATTATTCTTCACGAACTTTTACACGGTATTACATGGGCCTTATTTGCAAAAAGAGGATTCAGATCTATTAAATTTGGAATAAATGGCTTAACTCCATACTGCCATTGCAAAGAACCATTGAAAGTAAAGCATTATAGATTAGGTGGTATGATGCCTCTTCTTATAATGGGAATTATCCCTGCGATAGCTGGTTTAATGATAGGGAATGGATTGTTTCTATGCATTGGTATCTTTTTCACATGGACAGCAGGAGGTGATATAATGTCACTTTTCATGCTTCAAAAAATCGATAATGAAACGATGGTTTCTGATCATCCAGATAAAATGGGATTTTATATAACAGAATAATTATTATTCTTATCTAATCATCTGAAACAATGTATGTCTTATAGCATTTTATCCTTCGAATTTTTTTGAAAAATTTCTGGGTAATAAAAAAAAATGGATTATAT